>JBIIZE010000004.1:0-19163 GCA_044346435.1 Burkholderiales bacterium | reverse complement strand
GCATGAAGATTCCGAACCTCGGCATTGCGCAATTGCGCAGTCAGGCCGGGGTGATCGCCAGCGAGGTTTACGGCAAGCCCAGTGCGCGGTTGTGGACCATCGGCATTACCGGCACCAACGGCAAGACTTCGTGCAGCCAGTGGATCGCACAGGCGCTGACCCGTGTGCGGCGCAAGTGTGCGGTGATTGGCACGCTGGGCAGCGGTTTCACCGGGCGTCTCGATGCCCAGGCCAACACCACGCCGGACGCGGTTTCGTTGCACGCGCGCATGCGTTCGTTCGTGCGTGCCGGTGCGCAGGCGGTTTGTATGGAAGCGTCCTCGCATGGGCTTGCGCAGGATCGTCTCGCCGGCGTCGAGTTTGATGTGGCGATGCTGACCAACCTGACGCGCGATCATCTCGATTATCACGGCACGATGCGGCGTTACAAGGCAGCCAAAGCGCGGTTGTTCCGCTGGCCGACGCTGAGTCATGCGGTCGTCAATATGGATGACGCTTTCGGTTGCGAGCTGGCGCAGCACTGGAAACACCGCCGCGCCGCAGTGCTCGGTTACGGTTTTGCACGCCGCATCGCGCGGTCGCGCGGTCCCTGCGTCGAAGGCCGCAATCTGCGCCTGGGAATCGACGGCATTTCATTCGATATTGCTTCGCCCTGGGGCCGCGCCACATTGGAGAGCCCGTTGATCGGCCACTTCAATGCGACGAATCTTCTGGGTTCGCTCGCCACGCTGCTCGCCAGCGATGTCGGTCTCGAACAGTCGGTGGCCGCGCTGCATAAGGCGACCCCGGTTCCTGGACGCACCGAACGTTACGGCGGTGGACGCGCACCGCTGGTGATCATCGACTATGCCCATACCCCGGACGCGCTGGAAAAAGTTCTCGAAAGCCTGCGCGCGGCAGCCGGCGGCAAGGCGCGACTGCTGTGCGTGTTCGGATGCGGCGGCGATCGTGATCGCGGCAAACGGCCGCTGATGGGCGAAGTGGCCTCACGCCATGCCGATCAGTTGATCCTCACCAGCGACAATCCGCGCAGCGAAGATCCCGCGGCGATCATCGCGCAGATCGCCAAAGGCGTGCGCGGCCGCCATGAGCAGATCATTGACCGGCGCCAGGCCATACAGAAGGCGCTGGCCGAAGCGCGCCGCGGCGACATCGTCCTGGTCGCGGGTAAAGGTCATGAGCAGTATCAGGAAATCAGCGGCGTGCGCCGTCGCTACAGCGATGCCGCTGTGGTGCGTGCTGTGCTGGCAGGGAGGGCGCAGTGATGTCCCTGGCCCAGGCCGCGACCGTGCTCGGCGGCGAATTGCGCGGCAGCGATGTGCGTTTCTCCAGCGTCTGCACCGATAGCCGCACGCTGAAATCGGGAGACCTGTTCGTCGCCTTGCGCGGCGAGCGGTATGACGGCCATGATTTTGTGGCGAAAGCTGCGGCAGCCGGCGCTGTTGCCGCGCTGATTGACCGTGCGCATGCACAGGTTGCGACGTTGCCTGTTGCTGCTGTGGATGACACCACTGTTGCACTGGGCGCACTCGCTGCGCACTGGCGCCGGCAATTTGTTATTCCGCTGGTCGCCGTGGCCGGCTCCAACGGCAAGACCACGGTCAAGGAAATGATCGCCGCCTGCCTGCGCGCGCACTTCGGCGACGAGGCGGTACTGGCGACTCGCGGCAACCTGAACAATCACATCGGCCTGCCCCTGACGCTGCTGACTTTGCGTGAGGCGCATCGCGTCGGTGTAGTGGAAGTCGGTATGAACCATCCCGGCGAAACGGCGGAGCTGGCGCAAATCGCTGCGCCGACAATCGCGGTGGTCAACAACGCGCAGCGCGAACATCAGGAATTCATGCGTACGGTCGCGGATGTCGCCGAAGAACACGCCAGCCTGATCAAGGCTTTGCCTGCCGACGGTATTGTCGTCATCAACGCCGACGATGCGCATGCCGGCGTCTGGCGTGCGGCTGCGGGGCAGCGGCGGGTGCGCGATTTCGGTCTCGGTCAAAACGCAGCGGTCAGCGCAGTCTGCGAACTGCGCGCGGCTTCCGTCCATCTCGCGGTGCGCACGCCGGAAGGCGCGGCTGCTCTGGACTTGCCCCTCGCCGGGGAACACAACGCTCGCAATGCACTTGCCGCGATTGCCGCAGCCACGGCTGCCGGCGCCACGCTGGAGGCCTGTGTGCGCGCGCTGTCGGGGTTTGCCGCGGTCAAAGGCCGCCTGCAGATCAAACGCAGCCGCCAGGGGGCTTTGCTGATCGATGATACCTACAACGCCAATCCCGATTCGATGCGCGCCGCCATCGACGTTCTGGCGCGTGCGCCGGGCCGCAAGCTGCTGGTATTGGGTGACATGGGTGAAGTCGGTGACCAGGGCCGTGATTTTCATTTGGAGATTGGCGCCTATGCAAGTGAGCGCGGCATCGATGCGCTGTATGCACTGGGCGAACTCGCGGCACATGCCGTGCGCGCGTTCGGCGAAGGCGGGCGCCATTACGTGGCCATCGAGACCTTGCTGGTGGATGTCGGTGCAGTGCTCGGTCCGCAGACATCGGTATTGGTGAAGGGATCGCGATTCATGCAGATGGAGCGCGTCGTGCGCAGTTTCGAAGACTCAACGGCGGAGGCCTAGGCGATGCTGCTCGAATTCGCGCAGTGGATGGAACAGTATGTCCGCGCCTTCAATGTGTTCAGCTATCTGACGCTACGCGCGGTGCTGGCCTGCCTGACCTCGCTGCTTATTTCCTTCATGGTCGGCCCCACCCTGATCCGCAAGCTGACTGCTTACAAGATCGGACAGGCGGTTCGCGATGACGGTCCGCAGACCCATCTGGTCAAGGCCGGAACCCCGACCATGGGCGGGGCGCTGATTCTGGTGGCGATCATCATCACTACGCTGCTGTGGGCCGATTTGCAGAACCGCTATGTCTGGGTGGTACTGATTGTCACTGTAGGTTTCGGCGCCATCGGCTGGGTGGATGATTACCGCAAGGTTGTGCACCGCAATCCGAAAGGGTTGTCGGCAAAGTCGAAGTTTTTCTGGCAGTCGGTGATCGGCCTTGGCGCGGCTTTTTTCCTGGCTTATTCGACCAGTCTGCCGGCGCAGACTGCGTTCATCGTGCCTTTCTTCAAGCAGGTGGCCTATCCCCTGGGTGCCATCGGTTTTGTGGTGATGACCTATTTCGTCATTGTCGGTACCAGCAATGCGGTGAACCTGACCGACGGTCTCGACGGTCTGGCAATCATGCCGACGGTGATGGTCGGCAGCGCGCTGGGTGTGTTCGCCTATGTGGCCGGCAATGCCGTGTTCGCCAAATACCTGGTGTTCCCGTACATCCCCGGGGCTGGCGAACTGACGGTGATCTGCGGCGCGATCGCCGGAGCCGGACTCGCTTTCCTCTGGTTCAACGCCTATCCCGCGGAAGTGTTCATGGGCGACGTCGGTGCGCTGGCGCTGGGCGCAGCACTGGGCACCATCGCGGTGATCGTGCGGCAGGAAATCGTGCTGTTCATCATGGGCGGCGTGTTTGTCGTCGAAACGCTGTCGGTGATGCTGCAGGTGGCGTCGTTCAAGCTGACCGGAAAACGAATATTCCGAATGGCGCCGCTGCACCATCACTACGAACTGAAGGGCTGGAAGGAAAACCAGGTCGTCGTGCGTTTCTGGATCATCACGATGATGCTGGTGCTGGTGGGTCTGTCGACATTGAAGCTGCGATGAAATGCATATTCAACACCGCACACCTGCGATCATGCCGCGCCTCCCGGGCGCCGGCTGCGTTGCTCATGGCTGCGATGTCGATACCGCTGAACAAAACGGTCAGGGGGATGCGCTGATGCTGGTCCTCGACGGCGCGCGCATCGTGGTGGTGGGCTTGGGTGATACCGGGCTGTCGCTCGCGCGCTGGCTGCAGCGCCAGGGCGCCTGCGTCAGTGCCACCGATACCCGTGCGACCCCGCCCGGTGCAGCGGCTTTGCGGCGTGAATTTCCGGGAATGCATCTTTCGCTCGGCGTCGATCCGGAGGCGTCGGTTGCCGGTGCCGATGCGGTTGCGGTGAGCCCGGGTGTGGATCGCCGTCAGGGCGCGATTGCGCGCGCGGCACAGCGCGGCGTGCCGGTGGTTGGCGATGTCGAACTGTTTGCGCAAGCGCTGGCACGGCGCAGTGACGCGCCGCCGGTGATTGCGATTACCGGTTCCAATGGCAAAAGCACGGTGACGGCGATGGCCGGAGATATCTGCGCAGCAGGCGGATTGCATCCCGTCGTGGCCGGCAATATCGGACTGCCGGTGCTGGATGCGCTGACCGTGATTGAAGACGGCGCGCCGATGCCCGGCGCTTTTGTACTGGAGCTGTCGAGTTTCCAGCTGGAGAGCACGATTTCACTGCAGCCGCGTGCGGCGACAGTGCTGAATATTTCCGAAGACCATCTCGACCGTTATGAAGGTCTGCAGGATTATGCGGCGGCCAAGGCGCGGATTTTTGCCGGCGACGGCGTGCAGGTGCTCAACCGCGAAGACGCACGCAGCGCGGGGATGAAGCGCGCAGCACGTTCGGTGGTGACGTTCGGGCTTGATCGGCCGGGCGCCGATGAGGACTGGGGTTTGTCCGGCAGTGTTGCCGCGCCAATCTTGCGGCGCGGTTCGCAGGATGTCGCGCCTGTATCGGTTCTTCAGGTTGCCGGTTTGCACAATGCCGCGAACGCGCTGGCGGCCGGTGCGTTGTGTCGCGCGCTCGGTGTTGACGATGCGGCCATCGTTGAAGGCTGGCGGAATTTTCAGGGCCTGCCGCACCGCGTAAAAAACATCAATAAAATCAAAGATATAGTTTTTTATGATGATTCCAAAGGCACGAACGTCGGGGCTACGGTTGCGGCGCTGACGGGTATGCGCGAACCGGTGGTGCTGATCGCCGGCGGCGACGGCAAGGGGCAGGATTTCGCGCCGCTGGCGTCGGCCGCGCGTGGACGGGCCCGGGCCATCGTATTGATCGGTCGCGATGCGCCGCTGATTGCCGCCGCGGTCGGCGATGCCGTTCCGCTGCTCAATGCTGCGGACATGACGCAGGCGGTTGAGATGGCGTTTAACGCCGCACGTTCCGGTGATGCCGTGTTGCTGTCGCCGGCCTGTGCCAGTTACGACATGTTCCGCAATTACGTGCATCGCGCCGAAGTTTTTGCCGAAGCTGTTTCATCGCTGCAGCGGAGGCGTGCATGAGCCAGTATTTCGCCACGATGAACCAGCGCAGCGTCGGGGAAGAATACGATCACAGCGTGATCTGGGTGACGGTGCTGCTGCTCGCGCTGGGCCTGGTGATGGTGTATTCGGCGTCAATTGCCAGCGCTGAAGCCAGTCGCGCGACCGGAAACAATACGATGTATTACCTGATCCGCCACGCGATCTTCGTGGTGATCAGCCTGATCGCGGCGGCCATGGTATTCCAGGTGCCCGTCCGCATCTGGCAGCAGGCAGCGCCCTTTCTGTTTCTCGGTGGCTTGGGTCTGCTGGCGCTGGTGCTGGTGCCGGGCATCGGTCGCGAGGTCAATGGCAGCCGGCGCTGGCTGTCCTTGTATGTGTTCAACCTGCAGCCTTCCGAGTTGATGAAAATCGCCGCCGTTCTTTACGCGGCAGACTACACGGTCCGCAAGGCGGCGTTCATGCACAGCCTGCGCAAGGGTTTCATGCCGATGTTTGGCGTGATGCTGCTGACCGGCGGTTTGCTGCTGCGCGAACCCGACTTCGGTGCTTTTGCCGTGATTACCGTCATTGCCATGGGCATCCTTTTTCTTGGCGGCATGAACTGGCGGTTGTTCGCCGGATTGATCGTCATGCTGGTGATCGGCTTCCTGCTGCTGATCTGGACCAGCCCTTATCGCATGCAGCGCGTGATCGGTTTCATGGATCCCTGGGCAGATCCCTACGGCAAGGGTTATCAGCTGTCGCATGCGCTGATCGCCTTCGGCCGCGGTGAATGGTTCGGTGTCGGACTCGGTGCCAGTGTCGAAAAATTATTCTACCTGCCCGAAGCGCATACCGACTTCCTGCTTGCAGTGATCGCTGAAGAACTGGGTTTCGTCGGTGTGCTGACGATCGTGCTGCTGTTTTCCTGGATAGTGTGGCGGGCGTTTGCCATCGGCCGCCGCGCCACCGAACTGGAGCGGCCTTTTGCCGCGCTGGTGGCGCAGGGTATCGGCCTGTGGATTGGCGTGCAGGCGATCATCAATATGGGCGTCAACATGGGAGTGCTGCCGACCAAAGGCCTCACGCTCCCGCTGCTGTCGTTCGGCGGCAGTGCGATTCTTGCCACCTGCTGTGCATTGGCAATACTGCTG
This sequence comes from Burkholderiales bacterium, assembly GCA_044346435.1. GTDB lineage: Bacteria > Pseudomonadota > Gammaproteobacteria > Burkholderiales > SG8-41. The sequence continues at coordinate 12,841 of JBIIZE010000004.1, read as the reverse complement.
CGCGTGGATTGGGAGAATCGCCAGTTGAGCCGGGGGTTCACCGTATGAGCCAAACGCTGATGGTCATGGCTGGCGGCACCGGCGGCCACATTTTTCCGGGACTGGATGTTGCTGACGTGATGCGTTCGCGCGGATGGAACGTGGTGTGGCTCGGCGCCAAGGGCGGCATGGAAGAGCGGCTGGTGCCGCCGCGCGGTTACACCGCAACATGGATCAGCTTCGGTGGTGTTCGCGGCAAAGGGCTGATGCGCAAATTGATGTTGCCCGCGGCGCTGCTGATCGCATTCTGGCAAAGCGCCACGGCCATTTTCCGCCACCGTCCCGATGTCGTGCTCGGCATGGGCGGCTACGCGGCGTTCCCGGGGGGCATGATGGCCGCGCTGTTCGGCAAGCCGCTGGTGATTCATGAACAGAATGCCGTGCCGGGGCTGGCGAACCGCGTGCTGGCCGGCGTCGCTGACCGTGTGCTGTCGGCCTTTCCGGATGCGTTTGAAGGGCGGGTCGATGTGATCTGGTCCGGCAATCCCATTCGCGCCGAGATCGTCAACCTGGCGCCGCCGGAGGCGCGGTTTGCCAACCGCAGCGGCCCGCTGCGCCTGCTGATTGTCGGCGGCAGTCTGGGTGCCCGGGGACTGAATGAAATTGTGCCGCAGGCACTGGCGCTGCTGCCGGCTGCAGAGCGTCCGATTGTCGTGCATCAGGCAGGTGCTGCGCATGCCGATAGTGTCAAACAGTATTACCGGCAGGCCGGTGTTGATGCGGAAGTGCTGGCCTTCGTCGAAGACATGGCCGCACGCTACGGCGCAGCCGATCTGATCATCTGCCGTGCCGGCGCCACAACCGTCACCGAACTGGCCGTAGCGGGTGTCGGCAGCATCCTCGTGCCCTTCCCGCATGCAGTAGACGATCACCAGACGCGCAACGCACTTTATCTGGCGGATCGCGGCGCCGCGCTGTTGATGCCGCAGCCGACGCTGACCCCGCAGTCGCTGGCCGACGCGCTGCGCGGCATGAACCGCGAGAAGCTGCTCGAAATGGCGCGCGCCGCTCGAGGTGTCGGCAAGCCGGATGCGGCGCAGAAAGTGGCGGACATCTGCATGGAGCTCGCGCCGTCATGAGGCCGAATCTATGAGACATAAGGTGCGCAACGTGCATTTTGTCGGCATCGGCGGCGCCGGCATGAGCGGCATTGCCGAAGTGCTGCTCAATCTCGGGTATGCAGTCAGCGGTTCCGATCTGAGTGAGGGCGCTGTGACGCGCCGTTTGGCCGGACTCGGCGCCAAGGTGCGTATCGGTCATGTGGCCGAGAATGTCAGTGACGCCGACGTGGTGGTGATTTCCAGCGCGGTCAAGGCAGATAACCCTGAAGTCATTGCGGCGCGGGGTCGTCTGGTTCCTGTGGTGCCGCGCGCGCTGATGCTCGCCGAGCTGATGCGACTCAAGCAGGGCATCGCGGTGGCCGGCACCCACGGCAAGACCACCACTACCAGTCTGGTAGCCAGTGTTCTGGCCGAGGGCGGGCTGGATCCGACCTTTGTCATCGGCGGCCGGCTGGAGAGCGCGGGTGCCAATGCGCGTCTCGGCGCCGGCGAATTCATCGTCGCCGAGGCGGACGAATCAGACGCATCGTTTCTGCACCTGCAGCCGGTGATTTCGGTGGTCACCAATATCGACGCCGACCACATGGAAACCTACGATCACTCGCTCGACAAGCTGAAGCAGGCGTTTGTCGATTTCATCGAGCGCCTGCCGTTTTATGGCGTGGTCGTGCTGTGCAACGACGACGTCAACGTGCGCTCGATCATGCCGCGCCTGACCAAGACCGTGGTGACCTACGGATTGATGGAAGGCTCGCAGATCCGCGCCAATGCAGTGAGTGCGGCGGCAGGGCAGATGCGGTTCCGTGTGCAGCGCAAAAACGGACGTCGCCTGCCCGACCTCGACATCACACTCAATCTGGCTGGCGTGCACAACGTGCTTAATGCATTGGCGGCGATCGCGATCGGCATGGAGGTCGGCGTACCGGATGAAAAAATCGTCCGCGCGCTCGTCGAGTTCAAGGGCGTGGGCCGGCGCTTCCAGCGTTTTGGCGCGGTGCCCCTGTCCGCAGGCGGCAGTTTCGAATTGATCGATGACTACGGCCATCACCCGGTCGAGATGGCGGCGACCATAGCGGCGGCGCGCGGCGCCTTCCCGGGCCGGCGTCTCGTGCTGGCCTTTCAGCCGCACCGCTACACGCGGACGCGCGACTGTTTTGAGGATTTTGCGCGTGTGCTGTCGAGCGTCGATGCGCTGTTGCTGACCGAGGTGTACGCCGCCGGTGAGTCACCCATCGTGGCTGCGGACGGCAGGGCGCTGGCGCGCGCGGTACGTGTGCTGGGCAAGGTCGAGCCGGTTTTTGTTGAACAGGTAGCGGAGTTGCCGGATGCGATCCGCAGCGCGGTACGCGACGGCGACGTAGTGCTGGCCATGGGCGCCGGATCCATTGGTGCCGTCGCCGGCAGGCTGGTGCAGGGCTGACATGAACATGAGCGAACAACAACAACTATCGGCAAACGGACTGCGCGGCGAACTGCGCAGCGACGAGTCGATGGCCCGCCACGTCAGTTGGCGTGCCGGCGGACGCGTGCGCTGTGCCTACACGCCCGCCGATATCGAAGATATGGCGCTGTTCCTGCGCGGATTGCCGGACGGCGAACAGGTGCATGTCGTCGGCCTCGGCAGCAATCTGCTGGTGCGCGACGGCGGGCTCGATGGCACCGTCATCTTCACGCACCGGGCCCTGCGCGGTCTGCAGGTCGTGCGCAGCGACAAAACCGGTGGTGAAATCCGCGCACAGGCCGGTGTAGCCTGTCCGAAAGTGGCGCGTACCGCTGCGATCAACAATCTCGCTGGCGCCGAATTTCTCGCCGGCATTCCCGGCACCATCGGCGGCGCGTTGGCGATGAACGCCGGTTGTTACGGCGGGGAAACCTGGAATCTGGTGGCGCAGGTCGAGACCATCGACCGTGCCGGAAATCTGCATGTCCGCACGCCGCAGCACTACACCATCGGTTACCGCAGCGTAGCGCCGCGTTCCCATCAGATGTCCAGCATCAACGGCGACATCGCCTACGAATGCGGCCAGGAGTGGTTTGTCGCGGCGACTTTCAGGATGCCCCATGGTGATGGAGAACTGTCCCGTGCCACCATCAAAAAACTGCTGGCACAACGCATTGCCGCGCAGCCTCTGGGCATGCCCAATGCAGGATCGGTATTCCGCAACCCGCCGGGCGACCATGCGGCGCGGTTGATAGAAGCTTGTGGTCTCAAGGGACGCCGCATCGGTGGTGCGTCGATTTCGGTCAAACATTCCAATTTCATCGTCAACGACGGCGGTGCGAGCGCCGCCGACATTGAGGCGCTGATCGAACTGGCACAGAACACCGTGCAGCAGCAGTTCGGTGTGCATCTGGAACGCGAAGTTCGCGTAGTCGGGGAGCGCGCATGAGCGGCTTCGGCAAAATCGCAGTGCTGTTCGGCGGACGCAGCGCGGAGCGCGAAGTGTCACTGATGAGCGGCAGGAATGTGCTGAAGGCACTGCAGCAGGCCGGTCTGGATGCGCATGCCTTCGATCCCGCTGAACGCGAAATTTTCGAACTCAAGCGTGACGGTTTCGCCCGCGTATTCATTGCTTTGCACGGCCGATACGGCGAAGACGGCACGGTGCAGGGTGCACTGGAGCTGATGGGGATTCCCTACACCGGCAGCGGTGTGATGGCTTCTGCGCTGGCGATGGACAAGGTGCGCACGAAAATGGTGTGGAGCACGGCCGGCATTCCGACGCCGCGTTTCGAAGTGGTGGATGCCGGCAGCGACTGGGCGGGTGTGGCAAAACGCCTCGGGCTGCCGTTGATCATCAAACCGGCGCGTGAGGGCTCCACCATCGGTCTGACCAAGGTCACCGCGGCGGTGCAACTGCCGGATGCTTATGCGCTGGCGTCGCGGCACGACCCGTTTGTGATGGCGGAAGAATTCATTGCCGGCGAAGAGCTGACCGCAGGTTTCCTCGGCGACCAGGCGCTGCCGTTGATCCGCATCGAGGCGCCCCAGGGCAATTACGACTATCAGAACAAGTACTTCAGCGACGAGACGAAATACCACTGCCCCTGCGGATTGCCCGAAGCCGAAGAGCTGCGCATCCGCGCGATGGTGATGAAAAGCGCACAGGCGCTGGGCTGCGCCGGCTGGGGCCGTGCCGACCTGATCCGCCGCGCCGACGGCAGCGTGCAGTTTCTGGAAATGAACACCTCGCCCGGCATGACCGGGCACAGCCTGGTGCCGATGGCGGCAAAACAGGCCGGACTGTCGTTCAACGATCTCGTGCTGCGCATCCTGGAGCTGGCTCATGTGGGATAAGCCCGCAGTGCTCAACCGCCTGTCCGACCTGCTGGTCGTGCTGGCGCTGCTCGGCCTGCTCTACGGCGGCGCGGTATGGATCGTGCGGTTGCCGGTGTTCCCGATCACCGTGGTGCGCGTGGTGTCACCACTGACGCATGTCACGCCCGAGCAGGTGGAAAGCATCGTGCGCCGCGAAGTGCGCGGCAACTTTTTCACGCTGCAACTGGCGTCGACACGCACGGCCTTCGAGAAGCTGCCGTGGGTGCGCCGTGCTGATGTTCGCCGCCAGTGGCCAGGCGCGCTGGAAGTGGTGCTCACCGAACATGTGCCGCTGGCACGTTGGGGAAAAGCGGGGCTGGTGAATGTGCATGGTGAAGTATTCGAGGCGGCATTCGACGGTGCACTGCCGGTGTTCAACGGTCCTGAAGGTGCGGCCAAGGAAATGACCATTCAGTACGACCTTTTCCGGCGCAGCCTGGCGGCGATCGGCAAGATGCCTGGCGAATTAAACGTGTCACCGCGCCGCGCGTGGCAGATCCGGCTCGACGACGGCATGACCGTGGATTTTGGACGCGAACATGTCGAGGAGCGCCTCAACCGTTTTGTGACGACGTATCCGCGCACGATTGCCCGAATGACGAAGCCGGTGGACCGGGTCGATCTGCGTTATGCCAATGGATTTGCCGCGCGCGTGCCGGGATTGCCGGTGACGGAAACCAAACCGAAGCGCGGCGTTTAGGCGCCGGTAAAACAGGCCAGGGAAAAGACGGACTATGAGCAAAAACAGGGAAAACAAGAAACTGGTGGTGGGCCTGGATATCGGCACATCGAAGATCGTCGCGATCGTCGCCGAGATCAAGCCCGAGGGCGGCTTTGAGATCATCGGCATGGGCAGCCATCCGTCGCGCGGCCTGAAGAAGGGCGTGGTGGTCAATATCGAGACCACGGTCAATGCCATCCAGCGTGCGCTCGAAGAAGCCGAACTGATGGCCGACTGCAAGATCCGCGAGGTTTATACCGGGATCGCCGGCAACCATATCAAGAGTTTCAACTCGCAGGGCATGGTCGCGATCAAGGACAAGGAAGTCGGGCAACTGGACATCGATCGCGTGATCGAGACCGCGAAAGCCGTGCAGATTCCCAATGACCAGCAGATCCTGCATGTGCTTAACCAGGAATTCATCATCGACGGTCAGGAAGATGTGCGCGAGCCGCTGGGCATGTCGGGTGTGCGGCTGGAGGTCAAGGTTCACATCGTCACCGGTGCGGTATCGGCGGCGCAAAACATCATCAAGTGCGTGCGGCGCTGCGGGCTGGAAGTCAACGACCTGATTCTGCAGCCGCTGGCGTCATCGGTGGCGGTGCTGTCCGAAGATGAAAAAGACCTCGGCGTCTGCCTGGTCGACATCGGCGGCGGCACCACTGATATGGCGGTGTTCACCAACGGCGCGATCCGTCACACCGCGGTGATCCCGATTGCCGGCGACCAGATCACCAATGACATCGCGATGGCACTGCGTACGCCGACCAAGGATGCGGAAGACATCAAGCAGCGTTTCGGTTGCGCGCTGTCGCAACTGGCCGACCCGCAGGAGATGGTTGATGTGCCGGGTGTTGGCGACCGCAGCACCCGACAGCTTTCGCGCAAAACGCTGGCCGAGGTGATCGAGCCGCGTGTCGAGGAACTTTATTCGCTGGTGCAGGCGGAGCTGCGCCGCAGCGGTTACGAGGAATTGCTGTCGTCCGGCGTGGTGCTGACCGGCGGTTCGAGTTCGATGCAGGGCATGGTCGAACTCGGTGAGGAGATTTTCCACATGCCGGTGCGCATCGGCATGCCGCAGTACGCCGGCGGCCTGGCCGAGGTCGTGCGCAGCACCCGTTATGCGACCGGTGTCGGATTACTGATGGCCGGTGCCGACGAGCATCGCCAGCGCGATGTCGCGCGCATGCACGTCAGCAGCTTCCAGCAGGTCGTGGAACGGATGAAAACGTGGTTCACAGGAAATTTTTAGAAACGGTTGCGGTGACAGGAATTGCGGTTTGAGGGATTGATGTAACTAAGTATTTTTGTTTTTCAGTTGCGGGATTTTTCACTATTACTTTGCTTGCAGAAAAAGGAGATTCACATGATTGAACTGATTGATGCACAGGCGCAGGAAGCAGTAATCAAGGTGATCGGTGTCGGCGGTTGCGGCGGCAATGCGGTGGATCACATGATCGTCCAGGGCGTGCAGGGCGTGGAATTCATCTGCGCGAACACCGACGCCCAGGCGCTCAAGCGCAATCAGGCCAAGACCCAGATTCAACTGGGCACCGGCATTACCAAGGGGTTGGGTGCAGGCGCAAATCCCGAGATCGGCCGCCAGGCCGCGCTCGAGGACCGCGAGCGCATCGCCGAGATGATCTCCGGTGCAGACATGCTGTTCCTGACCGCCGGCATGGGCGGCGGCACCGGCACCGGTGCTGCGCCGGTGGTGGCGGAAATTGCCAAGGAACTCGGCATCCTGACCGTGGCCGTGGTCACCAAGCCGTTCGCCTTCGAGGGCAAACGCCAGAAACTGGCGCAGGACGGTCTTGATGCGCTGGCCCAGCATGTTGACTCGCTGATCGTGATCCCGAACGACAAGCTGATGCAGGTGCTCGGCAACTCGATCACCCTTGACGAAGCCTTCCGCGCCGCCAACGACGTGCTGCACGGTGCAGTGGCCGGCATCGCTGAAATCATCAGCTGCCCGGGCATGATCAACGTCGACTTTGCCGACGTGCGCACGGTGATGGGCGAGATGGGCATGGCGATGATGGGTTCGGCGAAAGCGGCCGGCACCGGACGCGCCCGCGAAGCGGCTGAACAGGCGGTAGCCTGCCCGCTGCTCGAGGACATCAACATTTCCGACGCGCGCGGCGTGCTGGTCAATATCTCCGCCAGCAAGTCGACCTTCCAGTTGCAGGAAATGTACGACGTCATGGAAACCATCAAGGCGTTTGCTGCGGAATCGGCGACGGTCATTGTCGGCACCGTGTACGACGACAGTCTGGAAGACGGTCTGCGCGTGACCATCGTCGCAACAGGCCTGGGCAAGCCCCTGGCACGCCAGGCATCAAAGCCGATGATCGTGGTTTCGCAGAAAACCGGCACCGACAACATGGCGATTTCGCCGGATGTTGACTACGGCGCGCTGGATCAGCCGGCGGTGATCCGTCGCCGCAACCGGGATGCGACGATTGAGGCGATGCGCCAGTCCGGGGTTGAAATGCTCGACATCCCGGCTTTCCTGCGCAAGCAGGCGGACTGACAGCAGGGCGGTTGAACGCAGCGGGTGCGTGCCGGTCGAAGCAGGCCGGGCGCGGTTGTTGCGGTGCGGCATCGTGGTAAAATCCATGATCCCGCCGCAATGGGCGCGCCATATCCGGCGCCAACCGTATTCGCGGCAACCAGGACACAGCTGAACCGATCGTGATCAAGCAACGCACATTGAAGAACGTGATTCGCGCCACCGGCGTGGGTCTGCACACGGGCGAAAAGGTCCATCTGACCCTGCGCCCGGCACTGCCGGATACGGGTATCGTGTTCCGGCGGACGGATCTTGCGGAGCCGGTCGATATTAAAGCTGATCCGTATGCGGTGCATGACACGCGTCTGTCGTCCTGCCTGGAAAAGGACGGCGCGCGGGTGCAGACGGTTGAACACCTGATGTCGGCGCTGGCTGGCTTGGGTGTGGACAATGTCTTGATCGATGTTACCGCTCCGGAAGTGCCGATCATGGACGGCAGCGCAGGGCCCTTCGTGTTTCTGCTGCAGTCCGCCGGAATCGAAGAGCAGGATGTCCCGAAAAAATTCATCCGCATCCTGAAGCCGGTCGAAGTCCGTGACGGTGACAAGTGGGTCCGTTTCGAGCCTTACAACGGTTTCCGGCTGGAATTGGCCATCGACTATGCACATCCGGTGTTTGATGCCAGCGCGCAGACGGTGGTCGTCGACTTTGCGTCGACGTCCTACGTCAAGGAAGTGGCGCGGGCACGGACCTTCGGTTTCATGCAGGACGTTGAAAGCATGCGTTCGCAGGGGCTGGCGCTGGGTGGCAGCCTTGACAATGCCATCGTCATGGACGAGTACCGCGTCCTAAACAACGATGGTCTTCGTTATGACAACGAGTTCGTCAAACACAAGGTGCTGGACGCCATCGGCGACCTGTACCTGCTGGGGCATCCGCTGATCGGCGCTTTCAGCGGCCATAAATCAGGTCACGCGATGAACAATCGCCTGCTGCGCCATCTGTTGGAGCAGCCGCAGGCCTGGGAATACGTCAGCTTCGACCGCGTCGAAGACGCACCCGCCTTCCTTGCCTGGCAGCCCCAGGCTGCCTGAGGTCCGGGCGCACAGCCCCCGCTGAACCATGCTGCTTCTTCGCCTGATCGGGTTGCTGGTCCTGATCACCATCGGTGTATCGCTGGCGCTTTATGCCTGGTACCGGGAGCCACGTTACCTGCGGTTTGCCTGGCGGGTGTTTCTCGGGGCGATCGCTTTTGCGCTGGCGCTTATGGCCTTTTACGCAGCAGAGCGTTTGCTGATGGTGGTTTGACCGGACGGGTTTTTTTACCCGTTCAGGCCCTGGCGCGCCGCCGCGCCGCGAAACGGGCCAAGGCTGCGCTCAGTCCGGGATCTTTGACGCGCTGCGACAATTTTTCAATATTATCAATAGAATCAATGCTTAACGGAGTTTTTTCGGGCGCCGGTTTGGGTCGGCGCACAGGCTGGAAAACTTGAACTTGGATGTGAATTCCAGTAACCTCCGCCCTCTGTTTTTGCAGGTTCTTGAGCAGTCGGGGCGCCAGCTGGCGCAGTTTTGCCGCGACTGCACCGTTGTCTGCCGCTATCATCAGTATGCCGCCACGGTCTCCGACCACGCGGCTGGCCGGAAGGAGTTCGGCAGGCGCGCAGACTTCATATAGCCGTTGCAGTGCAGCAATGCGTTGCAAGGTCCGATTGAGAGCTGATAAGCCCGTGGTGTTGCCGATCAGGGCGCTTAGTTTGCGGTTGGACATGGCGAAAAGGGGATGTTGACCATGAATATTATTCTGGTTTCCGAACGACTGCCTAAGGCGCGGACCATTACTTTGGGTTGGCCGCACCTGATCGCTTCAAGCATGGCGCTGTTCGGGCTGGTGATTCTGCTCGCCGGCGCGCTCAATTACGGCATTCTGCGTTTTGCTGCCGAGCTGAATATTCCCTATGTTCGTGACGTGCTGGTGTCGATCCAGCGCCAGCAGCAGGAAAAAAACCAGTCTTACCTGCAGGATAACCTGAATGCCATGGCGGTCCGTCTTGGCCAGATGCAGGCCCAGCTGCTGCGCCTCGAAACGTTGGGTGAGCGCCTGGCCAAACTCGCCGGTTTCAAGCCGCAAGACCTGATGTTCAACGAGGTTCCCGGTCGCGGCGGCGCGCCTTCATCGATTCCCAGCCAGAATCTGTCGCTTGGCGATTTCACTCAGCAGATTGACCAGCTGACCCGCCAGCTCGAGGATCGCGGCGACAAACTGGGGTTGCTGGAGTCGATGTTTACGCAGGAAAGCGCACGCAAAAAACTGATTCCCACCAAAATGCCGGTAGAAGGCGGATGGTATTCCTCGAACTTCGGCTGGCGCATTGATCCGTTTACCGGACAACGTGCTTTTCATGAGGGCATAGACTTCATGGCGGAGGAGGGAACACCGGTGTTTTCCGCAGCGGCGGGGGTGGTCGTCTACGCCGAGTTTCACCCTCAATATGGTAATATGATAGAGATTGATCACGGCAACGATCTGATCTCGCGTTACGCGCATGCATCGAAGAAATATGTGAAAGTCGGTGATGTGGTTTTGAGCGGGACGAGGATCGCCGATGTTGGCCGGACCGGTCGCGCGACAGGCTCACATCTACATTTTGAAGTGCGCCAGCGCGGTGCCGCCTTGAACCCCGCGCGGTTTCTGCAGTTGCCCGGCTGACCGGCTGCACCAAACGCAAGAATTGCAGGGGGTGGGGTTATCCCACCCCTTTTTTATTCGGGAAGTTCATGATTACCGGTTTACTGAAAAAAGTGTTCGGCAGCCGCAACGAGCGGCTTCTCAAGCAGTATCGGCGCACCGTGCGGGCCATCAACGCGCTGGAACCGCAGATTTCGGCACTGTCCGACGATCAGCTTCGCGCCAAGACCGAGGAATTCCGCGAGCGCATCCGCAAGGCCGTCGCCGCGCCTGAGTCGTCTGCCGCCAGCGAAGAGCAGGCCGCCGAAATCGAACGCCGCCGCCGTGCCGCTCTCGACGAACTGCTTCCAGAAGCTTTTGCCGTGGTGCGCGAAGCCGGCAAGCGCGTGATGGGCATGCGCCACTTCGATGTGCAGCTGGTCGGTGGCCTTGCGCTGCATAACGGCAAGATTGCGGAAATGCGTACGGGCGAGGGTAAGACGCTGATGGCGACCTTGCCTGCCTACCTCAATGCACTCGCCGGTACCGGCGTGCATATCGTCACCGTCAACGACTATCTAGCGCAGCGCGATTCCGACTGGATGGGCCGCATTTACCGTTTTCTCGGCCTGACCGTGGGCGTGAACCTTTCGCAGATGGAACACTCGCTCAAACAGGAAGCCTATCGCGCCGATATCACATACGGCACCAACAACGAGTTCGGCTTCGACTACCTGCGCGACAACATGGTGTACGAGTTGTCGGAGAAGGTGCAGCGCGGACTCGCCTACGCCATCGTCGATGAGGTGGATTCGATCCTGATCGATGAGGCACGCACGCCGCTGATCATTTCAGGCCAGGCTGAAGATACGACCGATCTTTATGTGCGCATGAATTCCGTCGCTCCGAAGTTGGTGCGGCAGAAGGATGAAAAAGCCGAGGGCGATTACTGGGTCGATGAAAAGGGTCATCAGGTTGTTCTGTCCGAGGAGGGACATGAACATGCGGAGGCGCTTCTGGCGCAGGCGGGGATGCTGGCCGAAGGCGGCAGTCTTTACGATGCAGCGAATATCTCGCTGATGCACCACCTGAACGCGGCTCTGCGCGCGCACAGCCTGTTCCATCGCGACCAGCAGTACGTGGTGCAGGATAACGAGATCATCATTGTCGATGAATTCACCGGACGGCTGATGCCGGGCCGGCGCTGGTCGGAAGGCTTGCACCAGGCGATTGAGGCCAAGGAAGGCGTGGAAATCCAGAAGGAAAACCAGACGCTGGCCACGATTACCTTCCAGAATTATTTCCGCATGTACGGCAAGCTTGCCGGAATGACCGGCACCGCGGATACGGAAGCCTACGAATTCCAGCAGATTTACGGACTGGAAACCGTGGTGATCCCGACCCACCACCCGATGATCCGCGAAGACCGCATGGATCAGGTGTTCCGCACATCCCGGGAGAAGTATCAGGCCATCATCAACGATATCCGCGGCTGTCACGAGCGCGGCCAGCCGGTACTCGTTGGCACGACTTCAATTGAAAATTCCGAGTACATCGCAGGCATCCTGCAGCAAGAGAAGTTGCCGCATAACGTGCTCAACGCCAAGCAGCATGCACGCGAGGCGGAGATCATTACCCAGGCCGGTCGCCCCCAGGTCATCACCATCGCGACGAACATGGCCGGCCGCGGAACGGACATCGTTCTTGGCGGCAACCCCGAGCCGGAAATCGCCCGCATCATGGCGGATGAGAGCCTGGATCCCGCGGCCCGCGAGCAACGTGCAGTGGTGCTCCGCACCGAATGGCAGCAGCGGCATGATCAGGTACTGAAAGCCGGCGGCCTGCACATCATCGGCACCGAACGTCACGAATCGCGGCGCATCGACAATCAGCTGCGCGGCCGTGCCGGCCGCCAAGGCGACCCCGGCTCCAGCCGTTTTTATCTGGCGCTAGACGATTCCCTGCTCCGCATATTCGCCTCCGATCGCGTCTCTGCGATCATGGAGCGGCTGAAAATGCCTGATGGCGAGGCAATCGAACACCCCTGGGTGACCCGGTCGATCGAAAACGCGCAGCGCAAGGTCGAGGCCCGCAACTTCGACATGCGCAAGCATTTGCTGGAATACGACGACGTGGCCAATGATCAGCGAAAGGTCATTTACCAGCAGCGCAACGAATTGCTGGAGAGTTCCGATATTTCAGCGACGATCACGGCAATGCGCAGTGATGTTGTCAACGCGCACCTCGCTACCCATGTGCCGCCGGGCAGCCTGGAAGAGCAGTGGGACATTCCCGGTCTTGAGACGGTGCTGCGCGGAGAGCTCTCGCTGGAATTGCCGATCCAGCAGTGGCTGCAGAACAGCCCGGACATGGAGGAGGCGACGCTGCGTGAGCGCGTGATCGAGGCTGCCCATGCGAAATACCTCGAGAAGACCGGCTCGGTGGAGCAGGCTGCGATGCGTCAGTATGAGCGCGCCATCATGCTGCAGAGCGTGGATTCACACTGGCGCGAGCATCTTTC
>JBIIZE010000072.1:0-7924 GCA_044346435.1 Burkholderiales bacterium | reverse complement strand
AGCGACGGACTAACAAAGGAGGAATGGCCATGCAGGTCGGTATGAGGCAATGGCTGTGCGCGGGACTGGCGGCACTGGCACTCGGGTTATCTGTGCCGGTCTCTGCCGCCGACGCGAGCTCGTCGCAGGAGCAGTCTGCGCGCCAGCAGTCGCAACCCGGTAATAACTCGCCGGTCTGGCGTGATGTGCGCAGTGGCGACAATCCCTATCAAACCACGCAGGTGCGCGGTGTGGAGTCTTCGGTGCTGATGCAGTCCGAAGGCGAAACCTGGCGCCAGGTGCGCAATAATCTGGTCACCATCTATGGCGGCTGGCTGCTGGTGGCCATCATGGCGATCATCGGCGGCTTCTATTACTGGAAGGGGCCGATCAAGCTGCACGAGAAACCGACAGGCCGCCCGTTGCTGCGCTTTGGCTCCTGGGACCGCATGGTGCACTGGGGTGCGGCGATCAGCTTCATCCTGCTGGCGGCGACCGGCGTGATTATCCTGTTCGGTAAACACATCATCCTGCCGGTGGTCGGCTTTACGCTGTTTTCCTGGGTGGCAACCCTGTCCAAGTACATCCACAACTTCGTCGGACCGGTTTTTGCGTTCTGCGTGGTGCTGATGTTCGCGACCTTCGTGAAGGATAATTTCCCGAAAGCGCATGATCTGAAATGGTTGACCAAGTTCGGCGGATTGATTTCCGACGAACATGTGCCTTCCGACCGTTTTAATGCCGGCGAGAAAATCTGGTTCTGGTTTGGCGTGACCCTGCTGGGGTTGGTGTGCAGCGTGACCGGCTTCGTTCTCAACTTCCCGAATTTCGAGCAGGGCCGGGAATTGATGCAGATCGCCAATATCGTCCATGCCGTTTCCGCGGTGCTGTTCCTCACCATGGGCCTGAGCCATATCTATCTCGGCACGGTTGGTGTTGAGGGGGCTTACGATGCCATGCGCACCGGTTACGTCGACGAAACCTGGGCCAAGGAACACCACGAATACTGGTATCGCGACGCGGTAGCTGAACAAAAAAGCGGTGGCGGGGCGACCAACCCGGCTGCGGCCTCATCGATGAAGGAGGGGTGGAAACAATGAAAGCGCCGAACGTGTGGAAATGGGTACCTACCTTGATGGTTTGCAGCGTGCTGGGACTCGCGGGCATGGCTTCGGCCAAATTGCCGGCGCCTTCGGAAGAAGCGAAGGCCAAGGCAGCTGAAGCCAAAGCCAAGGCGGATGAAGCCGCCAAGAAAGACGGCGAGAATCTGGCGAAGTCTCAGGATCGCGTGGCTGACCGTTACAAGAAACAGAGTAAAACGTCATCGGCCGGTGCAACAAAGGTTGCTGAAAAGAAAAAGTAATGCGCGGCCGCCTGCTGGCGGTGAACCAACAAAAAGCCCGGTTGATGCCGGGCTTTTTGTTGGTATAAAAAGTTAATTAAAACAACGACTTACTGAATTTTCCCGATACTGTCTTCCAGCAACTGCCAGGCGGTTTTGCCGGTGATGTCGCGCCAGCGTTGATAAAAACCGGATTCGCGCAGACGGTTGCGGAAATCGTCGCGGTCGACGTGTGTGGCGACCATGCCCCAGTCGGCAATCTTTTGTTCCAGCCCGCGGTTCAGCGCATCGGTATGCGCGCGTTGCCGCGCCACATGTTTGCGCGCCACGCGCTCAATGGTCTGCTGGATGTCGGCCGGCAGCGTGTTCCAGAACTTCAGGCTGACCATCATGTTGAATCCCGACCACATATGCGAAGTCAGTGCGATGTGGCGGGTGACTTCGTGCAGTTTCAGCGCTTCGGTGATCGACAGCGGATTTTCCTGGGCGTCGATTTCATGGTTTTTCAGCGCGTCATAGAGTTTCAGCACATTCACTTCGACCGGTACCGCGCCGAGGCTTTCGAAGGCATCGGCAAACATGCGGCCTTCGGGGATGCGGATGCGCATGCCTTCCAGATCCGCGGCTTTGGCGATGCGGCGGTCAACAGTGGAGATATGGCGGAAACCGTTTTCCAGCAGACCGTAGGGCAGCGCGTGGATGCCTTTGCTGCGCAACTCGCCCTGCAGGTAGCTGCCGAGCGGGCCGTCCAGCGTCGCATGCACCTGGGCGTGGTCCTGGAAGGCGAAGGGCAGACCCTGGATTTCCAGTGCCGGTACCACACCGCCGAGGATGCCGCCCATCAGCACATAACACTCGATCTCGCCCTTGATCAGCAGATCGACGATTTCCAGATGGCCGCCCGGAAGTCCTTCGTTCTTGGCGTGCACCGTTCCGGCGACGCGTCCGCCGGTGGCTTCGCCAACCTCGTTCCACAGATCAACGAGGAAGGGGTGGACGTGACTGTCTTTGGACAGGTAGTGGTATTGCCGCACCTTCCATTGAGGCGCGCTCATGCCGGCAGAGCCGATGCCATGAGTTCAGGAGTAATGCCTTTGGTCTCGGCATTGGAGAAGTTGAGCTCGACCTTCAATCCGTTCGGATCCAGCATGAACAACTGGAACAGGCCCTGATCGTCGACCATGCGCTTGCGAAATTCGACTTTGTGTTTCTGCAGGTTTTCCATCATGTCGCGCAGGCCGGTGCAGCGGAACGCTACATGGTCCAAAACGCCGCTGCCATGCACCGCATCCGATTGCTGGCCGAGATAGGCCTTGCGGTTTTCGCTGACGTTTTTGCCGCCCTGGGTCAGGTGGATGACATCGGTGTCGCCGAGATACAGCCAGATCACCGGGAATTTGAAGTCGGGGTGAGGGCCTTCGCGGAAGCCGAGGATGTTGACGTACCAGTCACGCGTCGCTTCAAGGTCTGCGGTCTGTATCAGGAAATGTTCAAGGTGATGTAGAGGCATGGCAGGTTTTCGTTGTGGGTTCAGTTTGCGGTGATGCCGGCGGTTTTTGCCAGTTTGGCGAAGTCCTCGACATGGCGGCGGAGAAAGGCGTTGTATTCATCCAGCGAATTGCTCGCCACCAGCGGGATACCGTTGCGGTCAAAGCGTTCACGCAAGGCGGGTACCGCCACTGCCTTGACCACTTCACCGCGCATTTTTTCGAGGATGTCGCGTGGGGTTCCGGCCGGGGCCACGATGCCGTTGAAAGTCGAGTCCTCAAACCCCTTGATTCCCGCTTCGTCGATCGTCGGCATGTCCGGGAAAACCGCCGAACGCTTTTTGGTGGTCACGGCGAGCCCGCGCAGACGGCCGGCCTTGATATAGCCGACGGATGTACTGACCTGGTCAAACATCAGCATGATCTGCCCGCCGACCAGATCCGT
Organism: Burkholderiales bacterium; assembly: GCA_044346435.1. Lineage (GTDB taxonomy): Bacteria > Pseudomonadota > Gammaproteobacteria > Burkholderiales > SG8-41. The sequence continues at coordinate 4,671 of JBIIZE010000072.1, read as the reverse complement.
GGTGGCCGGCGCATTGCCTTTGTAGGGAATGTGCATCATCTTGATGCCGGCCTGCTGGCTGAACATTTCAGCGGCCACGTGGCCGGTGCCACCGTTGCCGGCGGAGCCGTAGGTCAGTTCGCCCGGTCGCCTTTTCGCCAGCGCAATGAATTCCTTCAGGTTTTTCACCGGCAATGCGGGGTTGATCACCAGCACCATCGGAATGTCGCAGGTCTGGGAGACGCCGGTGAAATCCTTCAGCGGGTCGTAGCCGGCATCATTGATGATCGCAGGCACCCGGGCAAAGGTATTGGCGATGGCGAGGAAGGTGTAACCGTCGGCAGGCTGGCTCTTGACGTAACGGGTGCCGATCAGCGCGCTGGCGCCGGGGCGGTTTTCGACCAGCACCTGCTGGCCCAGGGATTTGGATAATTGTTCGGCCACGCCGCGCGCGACGATGTCAACGTTACCGCCGGCTGCCAGCGGGTTGATGATGCGAACGGGTTTGGTCGGATAGGCCTGACCGAGCGCTGCGGGTGCAACCACAGTCAGCGCAGCGCTTGCGAATGCGATGGCGATTCGTTTCATGCTTCTCCTCCGGAGCCGTGTACCGGCGTTTTTGATTGAGTGAATTGTGCGTTGAGCGACCGTGATCGGCAAGTCAGGGGGCGACCGTCACAATGCGCCGTTCGTCGATGGACTGGAGTACGGCGTTGGTGACGGCTACGGTGTAGAGGCTGTCTTCGCCGTCGGGCAGCAGACTGCGGCCGCCGCTCAGATCGGCCTCAATGGCCTGCACTTCAAGATAGTAGGCGGGACTCGCGGGAAAACGTTCCTCGGTGCTGCCCTGGGCGTCGCGCACAGTGACAACATGCTCCTTGGCGAAGCGCAGCGGCGAAGTGATCAGCGTGGCTTTGTCGCCTTCGATGATCAGGTTGTTCTCGGCGCTGCCCACTTCGCGGGTAGCTTTGGCCAATGCATGGCAATCGCCTTCCAGGCGTCCCAGCACGGTCATGGTGTCGTCGGGTTGTTTGTCGCGGCGGTCGGGATGGGTGAAGGCGGCTATTTCAATAAAACGTTTTCCGCTGACATACTGGATCAGATCAAGCAGGTGCACACCGACGTCGAACATCACCCCGGCCTGGTTGAAATCCTGTCGCCAGGAAACCCGCGAACCGATGGCTGATGCCCTCTCCAGGGAGATTTCTGTCAGACGTCCCAGTCTGCCCGACTGCACGATCTCGCGGGCACGAACCACTGCGGCGTCAAGGCGGATCTGATGGGCGATGCGCAGCACCACGCCGGCATTGCGGCAGGCCTGAGTCATTTCGCGCGCCTCTGCGGTATTCATTGCAAAGGGTTTTTCGCAAAGGACATGTTTGCCGGCCCGTGCCGCCGCGATGACCGCGGAATGGTGCATGGCATTGGGCAGTGCGATATAGACGATATCGATCCCGGGGTCGCCGACCAGCCCGGCAAGATCATGGTGCTGGCGGGGAACGCCAAATTTCTCGGCAAAGGCCCGTGTTTTTTCCGGTGTACTGCCGAGGCAGGCGACGAGTTCCGAACCCGGACTCTTGACGATCGCCGGCGCGACAAAATCACTGGCGACCCAGCCAAGACCGACCACGCCCCAGCGTACCGGCTTTTGCATGCTGCTCAATTGGAGCTCCTCCGTTCAGGCGCATCAGGACGATGCGCCGCTTGTTGTTTTAGCTTATTGCTTAAATCACGCTGTCCATCACCTGCACCTCGACCATGGTGCCCGGTGTGACGTTGCCCTGTTCGATGGCCAAAATGATGAAGCAGTTGGCCTCGGACATCGAGCGCAGGATACCGGAGCCCTGCTCGCCGGTGACCCGCACGCTGAGATTGCCGGCTGCGTCGCGTGAAAGGATGCCGCGCTGGAACTCGGTGCGGCCCGGTGCTTTTTTCAGTGTTGAGGTGCAGGGCACCTTGAAGGTCGGCAGCGGCTCGATCGGGTCGCGGCCCGAGAGTTTGAGTAGCGCGTCGCGCACGAACTGGTAGAAGGTCACCATCACCGACACCGGATTGCCGGGCAGACCGAAGAAGTGGGCGTTGCCGATCTTGCCGTAGGCGAGGGGGCGGCCGGGTTTCATCGCGATTTTCCAGAACACCACTTCGCCCAGCTTGTTGAGCAGTTCTTTGACAAAGTCCGCTTCGCCAACCGATACGCCGCCGCTGGTGATGACGACATCGGCAATGGATGCGGCTTCCTTGAACGCGGCTTCGAGCAGTTTGGGATCGTCGCGGACCACGCCCATATCAATGACTTCGCAGCCAAGACGGGTCAGCATGCCGTAGATGGTGTAGCGGTTGCTGTCGTAGATCTGACCTTCGCCCAGCGGCAAGCCAATGGAAACCAGTTCATCGCCAGTGGAAAAGAAGGCGACGCGCAATTTGCGGTAAACCGATACCTCGGCAACGCCCAGTGAAGCAATCAATCCGATTTCGGCCGGGCGCACCGGCTGGCCGCGGCGCAGGGCGGCTTGGCCCTGTTTCAGGTCTTCGCCGGCCTTGCGCAGGTTCTGCCCTTGTTTATGGCCGCCGCCGATGGTGACTGCGCCGTCCCTTGCCTCGGTGTGTTCCTGCATGACGATGGTATCGGCACCCTCAGGCACCACACCGCCGGTCATGATGCGTACGGCTTCGCCGGCGCCGACCGTGCCCTTGAACGGCACGCCGGCAAAAGAACTGCCGGTGACTTTCAGTGTGACTTTGGCGTCGGCCTTGAGGTCGGTGATGCGCAGCGCATAGCCGTCCATGGCGGAGTTGTCATGGGAGGGTACATCAACGGGCGAGATGACATCCTCGGCCAGTACGCGTCCGAGTGCGGCGCGAACGGAAACCCGTTCAATGGTGGTGATCGGGGAGAGGAAGCGGGCGATGACTTCCCGCGCTTTGGGCACGGGGATGGAATTCGGATCGTAGTCGTCCGCGCAGGACAGTTCGTGTAGCGATGGGTTGGAGTTGCTCATGGCGGGATCCTTGTGCGGCAGTTACGCAAGATCCCGATTTTATCAGGGGCAGCGCGCGTTATTGGATGATGTCCATGGCGTTGACCCAGTCGAGTTTGGCCACAGACCGGTATCCCGGCAGGTTGTTGACCAGCCGCCGGAACTCGCGGCTGTCGAGGAATTCAAGCAGGGCTCGAACGCCCGGGCGTGACAGCACCGATGCGCGGGCTGCCAGGTAATAGTGTTCGTTGACCACGGGCACAAAATCGAGGCCCTGTTCCCTGGCGGCGGCTTCTATGCCGAATGCGACATCGGCCATGCCGCTGGCGACTGTGGCCGCGACTGCAGCATGGGTGAATTCCTCATGGGCATAACCATGGATGTTTGACGGTGAAACCCCCTGTTGCGCCAGCAGGAAGTCCAGGCACAGGCGGGTACCGGAACCCGGCTGGCGATTGACGAAACGGACGCCTTTTTGAGACAGGTCGGCAAGACGCATCATTTTTTTGGGATTACCCGGTTTGACCATAAGGCCTTGAGTGCGGTCGAGCAGCCGGGTGACCCGCCAGCCTTTGAGACTCAGAAAGGGGATTAGCTGGGCGGCAAGGGTGCGAGTGCCGGGGATCGATGGCAGATGAAAACCGGCCAGTTCGCATTGATTACGTCGCATGGCAGCCAGACAGTCGAGGCTGCCGTGGAACTGCAAAGCCAGTCTCAGATCGGTGCGCTTGGCAAAAATCTCGCGCATTTGCGCCAGCGCCAGATCGTGACTGGCAAACAGGGTGGCCTGAGCCGGATTACTGGCGGATGCAGGAGCCTGGGCCAGATGGGCGGACATGCGGGCTTCACCTTCTCGCAGCCCGGCGGCCAGTGATCCGTTGACGTCGACCATGCCCTCGAGCAGTTTGGTGCCCAGCGGCGCCAGCAGGGTGCCGCGTCCCTGCTGCCGGTGCACCAACTGGTCGCCCAGTTCGGTGCCTGCGGCTTCCAGCAGCCCCCAGGCATGGCGGTAGGACAGGCCGGCGCTTTTGGCGGCTGCCTGCAGATTGCCGTTCCGGGCGATGGATTCGAGCAAAGTGACCAGCCGGGGCTCGATTTCGACCGAATCCAGGGTCCAGCGAATTTGTGCCGATATTTTCATACTTGCAAGTTATTACATATTAAGGATTCGCCCATTATCTACCATCATGGCCCACCTTCCTATTAGGTTAAGAATTGCATGACTGGTCTTGGCGAGGCATTCGGGGCTGCATGGGCGCTGGTTATCGGATTTGATTCCGGTCTGGCCGGCATTGTCATGCTCAGCCTGCAAGTCAGTCTGAGCGCGGCACTGCTGGCGACGCTGATCGGGTTGCCGCTGGGCGCAGCGATCGCGGTCGAACGTTTTCCGGGGCGGCAGGTTTTAATCGTGTTGCTCAATGCCTTGATGGGGTTGCCGCCTGTTGTCGTGGGTTTGCTGATTTATCTGCTGCTGTCGCGGGCAGGACCTTTGGGCAGTCTGGGTATCCTGTTTACCCCGCAGGCCATGATCATTGCCCAGACCGTACTGATCGTGCCGATCATCGCTGCGCTGTCGCGGCAAACCATCGAGGATGCCTGGCGCGAATATTCCGAACAGCTGCGTTCACTGGGCGCACGGCGGCTGCGTGCGGCGATGACCCTGATCTGGGATACGCGGTTTTCGCTGTTGACCATCCTGCTGGCGGGCTTCGGT
>JBIIZE010000088.1:0-7268 GCA_044346435.1 Burkholderiales bacterium | reverse complement strand
AGCCTTGATGCTTTGATGCAGGCCGGCATCGATGATTTGCAGCAGGTGGCGGATGTTGGTCCCGTCGTGGCAGAAAGCGTGGCACAGTTTTTTGCCGAACCGCATAATCGTGAGGTCATCAGCGGCTTGCAGGCTGCAGGAGTGCTTTATGAAAAGGCTGCGCCGAGGCCGGTGGCGAATGGGGCTGCAGCAGGAAAGATTTTTGTACTGACCGGTACCTTGCCCGGCCTGACCCGTGACGACGCCAAGGCCCGTATCGAGGCCGCGGGTGGGCGGGTTACCGGCAGCGTGTCGAAAAAGACTGATTTTGTGGTGGCCGGTGCAGAAGCAGGCAGCAAGCTGGAAAAAGCGCTGGAGCTCGGTGTCAACGTGCTGGACGAGCAGGGTCTGCTGGCCTTGCTCGACAAAAAAGAATGAACAGGGAGTCTGATCCGTGCTGAAAAAAAGTTCCATCCGCAAGGCGGTTTTCCCGGTTGCAGGGCTGGGTACCCGTTTTCTGCCCGCGACAAAAGCCAGTCCCAAGGAAATGCTGCCGATTGTCGACAAGCCGCTCATCCAGTACGCCGTTGAAGAAGCGGTGGCGGCTGGTGTGAAGGAGCTGATTTTTGTGACCGGGCGCGGAAAGCGCGCGATTGAAGACCATTTCGATCAGGCGGTGGAGCTCGAGATGGCGCTGTCCCGCAGCGGCAAATCGAAGTTGCTGGCTGAGGTGCGCGGTATCCTGCCGCGTGGGGTCAGCTGTGTCTTTGTCCGGCAGGCCGAACCGCTGGGGTTGGGACATGCGGTGTTGTGCGCTCAACCGGCGGTCGGCAATGAGCCGTTTGCCGTGCTGCTGGCTGATGATCTGATTCATTCCGATGTTCCGGTTCTGGTGCAGATGGAGCGTCTGCATCGGGAAAATGCACGGTCGATGATCGCAGTAGAGAAAGTACCCAGAGCTGAAATTTCCCGCTACGGCGTAGTTGCAGTTAAGGCCCGTTCCAGGTCGCCCCATGTGATCAGCGGTATCGTGGAGAAGCCGCCTGCGGCGAAGGCGCCGTCCCTGCTGGGCGTCGTGGGGCGCTATATTCTGACCCCGGGCATCTTCAGTGAATTGCAGAAGTCAGGGGCGGGCAGCGGCGGGGAAATTCAACTGACCGACGCAATCGCACGTTTGCAACAACGCGAGACTGTTCTGGCTTATGAGTTTGAGGGGCGACGTTATGATTGCGGCAGCAAATTGGGATATCTGGAGGCCAATGTTGAGTTCGGCATGCGCCATGCTGAAATTGGTGTTGCTTTCAAGCGCTACCTGAAAGGGCTTGGTCGCTGAGTCAGGATGGAACGCTATATGATGTTTTGCTGAGAGCCTCCCCATAATCGCAACATTTAATTCGGCATAGTGACGGCTAAATGGCTAATAAACTGATGATCATCATGGTCAACACTGACCCGAACAGCAGCGCGGAGCTTGGCGCCCCGTTTTTCCAGGCCACAGTTGCCGCTGCCATGGATTATGAGGTTGAAGTCATTTTGACTGCGCGTGCCGGTGAGTTGGCTAAAAAAGGGGTCGCCGAGAAGCTTTATGTCAAAGAGGGTTCACTCAAGAACGTATATGACTTCATGAAAGATGCTCATGAGGCCGGGGTCCAGTTCAAGGTGTGTACGCCGACTCTGGAGCTCTGGGGTGATGACCTGATTCCGGAGATCACTGAAATCGTTGGCGGGGCCTACATCATCGAGCAGGCCATGGATGACGACGTGGTGACGTTTACCTATTGATGCTCGCCCTGCCTCCACATGCGGAATTGCTGCTCGCGCCTGACGGTGTTGCGGCTGCAGTCAGCAAGGTGTCGAAAGCAATCAACACGGCATTCGCTGTTTCCTCGGAACGTCCGCTGGCACTCGTGGTGATGCGCGGCGGACTGATCTTTGCAGGCCACTTGCTGCCGCAACTTGGTTTTCCTGTTGATGTCGATTATGTTGATGCCACCCGTTATGGTGCGGCCACCCGTGGCGGAGAATTGGCATGGCGAGGCGGCATTCCGGATTCCGTCTCCGGACGCACGATATTGCTGATTGACGACATTCTCGATGAAGGGCTGACGATCGCCGCCATCAAGGACAAGCTGCTGGAAGCCGGCGCAGCCAGGGTGCTGATCGCGGTTTTTTCCGAAAAGGATCTGCGCCGCAAAAAACCGGTTTCAGCGGATTTTGTCGGTGTGATGCTGCCGAACCGCTATGTGTTCGGCTTCGGCATGGATGTCCGGGGTCAGTGGCGCAACCTGCCTGCGGTATACGCTTTGGCGGAAGATCAACAGGACTGAATAACCTCATGCTTGGCATTATTGGCGGCAGCGGCCTTGATCGGTTGACCGGCCTCGAAATCACCGAAAGGCGGACTTGTGCCACGCCCTATGGCGAACCTTCGGCCGATCTGGTCTTCGGCACATTGCGCGGACAGGCGCTCGTTTTCCTGCCGCGTCATGGCGCCGATCATTCAATTGCGCCGCATCGCATCAATTACCGTGCAAACCTGTGGGCGTTGCATGCGCAGGGCGTGCGCAGCGTTGTCGCTATTTCCACGGTAGGCGGGATCACAAAGAAGATGGTTGCCGGGGCGCTGGTTGTTCCGGATCAGATCATCGACTATACGCATGGCCGTGAAAGTACTTTCTTTGACGGCATTCAGCAGCCTTTGCAGCATATCGATTTCACTCTGCCGTTCTGTGCGGACATGCGACGCAGCTTATTGGCGGCCGGACGCACGGCCGGATTTGAACTGCAAGACGGCGCCACTTACGGCGCTACACAGGGGCCGCGACTTGAGACCGCCGCAGAAATCAGCCGGATGGAGCGTGATGGCGCAGATCTCGTCGGCATGACCGGTATGCCGGAAGCGGTGCTCGCCCGGGAACTCGGGGTTTGTTATGCGATGCTGGCCGTGGTGGTTAATCCTGCCGCGGGGAAGGGGGGTAATGCGAAGGCGGTATCCCTTGATGACATACAGGCAGTATCCGAAACGGCGATGAAAAAAGTACGATTGATTCTGGAAGCAATGGAGCCGGATCATGGCGGTTAGGCCGGTGCTGCGAATGGGTGATCCACGTCTGCTGGAGGTGTCCCGGCCTGTTGAGCGCTTTGATACGGCAGAGCTGAACGAACTTTTGGTCGATATGCAGGACACCATGCATGCGCTCAATGGTGCGGGTCTGGCCGCGCCCCAGATCGGCGTTCCTTTTCGTGTCGTTATATTCGGCATGCAATCGAATCCGCGATATCCCGATGCGGAGCCGGTGCCCTTCACCGTTCTCGTTAATCCGGTGCTGGAACCGCTTGATGAAGAATTAGAGGAAGGCTGGGAGGGTTGCCTGTCGGTTCCGGGCATGCGGGGGCTCGTGCCGCGATACAAGCGGTTGCGTTACCGGGGCTTTGATGCTTCCGGAAACGTCATTGACCGTACGGTTGACGATTTTCATGCGCGTGTCGTCCAGCATGAATGTGATCATCTGGACGGGGTGTTATACCCGATGCGGGTACGTGATCTGCGCGATTTCGGATTTACCGAAGAACTGTTCCCAGGTGAAAACCTGGGCGACGACTGATCCCGCAGGCGATCAGATCCTCAGCTGATCCAGCAGCTCGCTTTCAAAACGGACCGTCGTTTTCGGGTTGTTCAGCGCACTGCCGCTGACGACGAAGGTATCTTCGGCACGGAAACCCAGAGTGTTGATCTTGGCGGAATGCAGATTGATGTCGAATGCTGTCAGCGTCCGGGAGATGCGGGACAGCAGTCCCGGACGGTCGCCCGCGACAATCGACAGCATTCTGTAAGCACCGCGCTCATCGGTCTGAATATTGACTTCAGGGGTAATGGGGAAATGGCGCAGTTGGCGGCTGATTCTCGGCTTCGACAGCGGAGGCAGGGGTGCGTTGTTGGACAGGCGATCAGTAAGTTCGTATTCAATATAGCTGATCAGGTCGCGGTACTCGGAAGCCTGTCGCCCCGAAGTATCCTGAATCTGGAAGGTGTCGAGCGCGTAGCCGTGCTGGGTGGTATGCACCTTGGCTTCGAAAATATCAAAGCTGATGCTCTCGAAAAAGCCACAGATTCTTGAAAAGAGTTCTTTTTGATCTGCGACATAAACCATAACCTGCAGGCCTTCGCCGATTGGCGAGAGGCGGGCGCGGACAACTGGATCTGGCGACTTGAAACGTTGATACAGTTGGCGTGTGTGCCAGGCGATTTCCTGGGGTTCATGGCGCAGGAAATATCCCGTATCGAGCTGGTGCCAGAATTCTGTATAGGCATTTTCAGGGATTGCATATAGCAGCAGCGTGGCGATCGCTTCCTCCTGCCGTGCACGCTGACCGTCCTGCCGTTCGCTGGGTTCGCCGCTCAACAGGCGGCGCGTGCTGTAAAAGAGATTCTCCAGCAGTCGTGCCTTCCAGGCATTCCAGACTTTGGGGCTGGTGCCGCGTACATCGGCGACCGTCAGCAAATACAGCGAGACGAGGTGCCGCTCATTACCGGCCATCCGGGCAAAATCCTGAATCACTTCAGGATCTGAAAGATCCTGCTTTTGCGCAGTGGCCGACATCACCAGATGTTTTTCAACCAGCCATGCAACGAGGTCGCAGTCCGCGGCACTGAGTCCGTGTGCTTTGCAGAAACGGATTGCATCCGGTTTGCCGAGTTCGGAATGGTCGCCGCCACGCCCTTTGGCGATATCGTGAAACAAGCCGGCAAGATAGAGCAGTTCAGGACGGTCAAACTCGCTCATCAGTCGGCTGCATAGCGGGAATTCGTGAGCCAATTCAGGTACCGCAAAGCGCCGCAGGTTCCGTACAACTTTCAGGATGTGTTCGTCGACGGTATAGACGTGGTAGAGATCGTGCTGCATCTGGCCGACGATACGACCGAAAGCGGGAATGTAGCGTCCCAGAATGTCGTATTGGTGCATGCGGCGCAATTCGCGGATCACGCTGGTCGGACTGCGCAGAATTTCCATAAACAATTCACGCATCCGCGGGTCACGTCGAGCGGCGGGGTTGATGCGGCGCCGCGCGCGCCAGAGTGCACGCAGGGTGAATGCGCCGATGGCCTTGATTTCGCGATGCTTCTGCATCAGTGCGAATACTTCAAGGATGGCGCAGGGGTCGCGTTCAAAAATGGTTTCGTCAGGTGCTGATAGTAATTCCCCGAGGATGATGAATCGCTCATTCAGCGGTTTGATCTGACGGTTGCCCGGGGGTGCGATGCGCCGTTCCAGGTTCTGCAACAATATCGTATTCAGCTGCGAAACGGATTTGGCGGTCTGGTAATAGCGTTGCATCAGACGTTCACTGGCGCGTTTGCCGGTACGCTCGGCAAAACCCAGTTGCTTGGCCAGCGCCGTCTGGTGATCAAACAACAGGCGGTCTTCACGGCGACCGGCGAGATAGTGCAGGCGGATGCGCAGCATGCCCAGCACCCGTTCATGGCGGTTGATGGCGGCTGCTTCATCCCGCGTAATGAATCCGCGGCGCGCCAATTCCAGCCAGGTACGGCCAAGGCCGGCAGCACGGGAAATCCACAGAATGGTGTTCAGGTCGCGCAGACCGCCAGCGCTTTCCTTCAGATTGGGTTCAAGGTTGGTTTCCTGATGCCGGGAGTGACGGTCATGCTGTTCAATCATTTTCGCGCGAAGGAAGGCGACCGGATCGATGGATTGCAGCAGTCTGCGGGTGAATTTTCGGTATAAATCACGGTTTCCGGAGATCAGGCGCGACTCCAGCAAGGTTGTCTGTACCGTGATATCGCTCGCTGCGACTTCAAAACATTCCTCAAGGGTTCTCACGCTGTGGCCGGTTTCCAGGCCGATGTCCCAGAAGTGTCCGACCAGTGATTCCAGCTTGGATTTGAGAGCGTCGTCGGGCGGGGCCGGCAGCAGGATCAGGATGTCGACATCGGAATAAGGGAACAGCTGCCCCCGGCCATAACCGCCTACTGCGATCAGCGCAGCGCCCGCAGGCATTTGCTGCGCTTTCCAGGCCATGCGCAGATGACGGTCAGTCAGCAGAGCCAGTCCGTGCAGCAGTTCGTGCCCCAACTGACCCGCTTCAAAACGTTCGCGGATGGCGATGCGATCCGCAGACAGTGCGTTGCGTTGAGCGGCAACTCCGTTTGTTGGGGCGTTCCGGTGCCGATTTTCGGACGCGACTTGCATCGGGTTTGGCCTCAGGCCGGCGGAGGCGGACTGCCGTCCGACAGTGTCAGGACTTCGAAGCCGTCTGCAGTGACGAGGACGGTGTGCTCCCATTGCGCTGACAGACTATGATCTTTGGTCACGATGGTCCAGCCATCGGCCATCTGACGGATATCCGGGCGCCCTGCATTGATCATGGGCTCGACCGTAAAAATCATGCCTTCTTCCAGCCGCATTCCCATGCCGGGGCTACCGTAGTGGAGAATCTGCGGGTCTTCATGAAATTTACGGCCGATGCCGTGTCCGCAGAACTCGCGAACAATGCTGCAGCCGTTGCGTTCCGCGTGGATCTGGATGGCATGTCCGATATCTCCCAGGGTTTTCCCGGGTTCTATCACGCGAATACCGCGCCACATGCAGTCATAGGTGAGTTCAACCAGCCGGCGTGCCTGTATCGACGGCGCACCGATGTAGAACATGCGACTGGTATCGCCGTGGTAGCCGTCCTTGATCACGGTGATGTCCAGATTGACGATATCGCCGTTTTTCAGGCGTTTTTCTCCGGGCACGCCATGGCAGACCACGTGATTGACCGAGGTGCAGATCGACTTGGGGTAGGGCGTATATCCGGGAGGGGTGTAGTTCAGCGGCGCCGGGATAGTTCCCTGCTGGTTCACCATGTAATCGTGGCACAGCCGGTCCAGTTCTCCCGTGGTGATGCCGGGCTGGACGTGGGGGGTAATGAAATCCAGGACTTCGGAGGCGAGGCGGCCGGCCACTCGCATGTGTTCAATGTCTTTGGGGGTCTTGAGTTCAACGGCCATGACGGCGCTTTCGATGCGCGCCGTGCGAGGCTGCGCGGGGTTGCAGTAAAAAGGCAGATGATGATTCTAACAGGTTGTAACCATTCAAAAAATTCGCCAGACCGGGTCTCAGCCCCGGGTCTGGAGGATGGTTAATTGAGGATCATCTGCGGCTTGAGAAATGGTGGCTTTGCGTGCTAAAATAACAAGTTAGCTCGATCGGCTACACTTTTTTGATCGGGTATTACACACACCTGCCGACGTTAAGGGTGCCCGGATGTTCCGGGTTCGTTTCGGG
>JBIIZE010000070.1:0-7992 GCA_044346435.1 Burkholderiales bacterium | reverse complement strand
ACAAGGACGGCGACATCGCCGACCTGCACAAGCGGAATGTGGTTTAAGCGACCGTTCAGATCCGCATGATCCGCGTCGTCAGCGATGACGCGCCCCCGGGCGCACCGGTCTTCACCACGGAGATTCCGGTGCGCTGGGGAGACATGGATGCCGAAGGCCATGTCAACAACACCGGCTTTTTCCGTTTCATGGAAGAAACCCGCATGCGTTGGGTTTCCGGTCTTGGTCTGCCGACGGTGCCGCCGCATCCGGTGATCGTGCTGCTCAACGCCGGCTGCCATTATCACCGGCCGCTCGATTATCCCGCCACGCTGCGCTGCTCGCTGCACATCGGCCGTATCGGCAATACCAGCGTGCATACGCATTACAGGCTGCATCATATCGAGGCGGATGCCTTGTGTGCCGAAGGGTATGCCACCCTGGTGTGGTATGACCTGCAGCAAAAGAAAGCGGTTTCCTGGCCGGCGCTGTTGCGCAAGGCTTGCGGAGGCGACGCATGAGTACCGTACTGTCCACGGATCTGCAGTTGCTGTTTCGCCGTTTCGGCAAAGCCTTTAATGCCGGAGACATTGACGAAATCCTGGCTTGTGTCACGCCGGATTTCCGCTGGATCATGGCGCGCGGCCCTGATGCGCCGCACGGGCTTATTGTCGAAGGGCGGGACGCCCTGCGCGCCGCACTCGACGCGCGCGGGCAGGAACTGGCGGATGTGCGCTTTTCCGATGCCCGGGTGTTCGCGGCCGGCGAGTTTGTCGTCGGCACCTTTCGCATGACTGCAACACGTCGTGCCGATCAGGCCGTTATCGACCTGCGGGGCTGCGATATTTACACAGTCAGCAACGGCCTGATTGCGTCCAAGGACAGTTATTGGAAGCAGGTTGCGCCGGAGAGTTGATGTTACAGCCCCGGATTTGCACCACCGTATTTGCGTTCACGCTGGCGGCGTTGACGACCGGCGTATTGGCTGCACAGCCTGCCCGCTCCGAATCACGCGATATGGCGCTCGTCGGATTCCACGATTTGCAGGGACGCGGCGCCTATCAGCCGGTGATCCATCAGCAGAACGGTCGCTGGATTGCTTATGTCGGCCATCATCACGGCAGTGCGTCCAATCCCGTAACCGGCGTCCGCGAAGACAACGGCACTTCGCTGATTGATGTCACTGATCCTGCAAAACCGAGGCTGCTGCATCACATTCCCGGCGGACCGGGCGGTGAAGCGCAGATGGTGCGTGTGTGCAGCGGTTTGCCGCGCGCGGCGCCCGAGCGCAGCTATCTGCTGCGTACACTGGGTCACTCGGCGCACGAAGTATGGGATGTCACCTTGCCGGGTCCGCCGCAGCGCGTGTCGGTGGTGACTGACGGATTGCGCGGGACGCACAAAAACTGGTGGGAATGCGACACCGGCATCGCCTATCTGGTTTCCGGCGTGCCGGGATGGCGCACCTGGCGCATGACGCAGATCTTTGATTTGTCTGCTCCGTCAAAGCCGGTACATATCCGCGATTACGGCCTCCCGGGGCAGGAGCCGGGCGCAACAACCAGTGTTCCGACGGGGCTGCACGGGCCGATTTCCACGGGGCCGGCCGGCAATCGTGTTTATTTCGGTCACGGCACGTCAACCTCCGGGATTCTGCAGATCGTTGATAGCGAACGGTTGCTGAAAGGTCCCCGGGCGCCGACACGGATCAATCTGCTGCAGCCGCAGACCGGCCGATTTGATCTGGATCCCGACTACGGCGCGCACACGGCGTTTCCGCTGATCGGCATGGAGGTGGCCGCACCGGACGGCCGTCGGATAAAAAAGGATTTCGTTGCAGTGATCAACGAAGCACTGTCCGACGGCTGCGGCGGTGCGCAGCAGAAAGTGTGGTTCATTGACGTCAGTGATGAGGCGAAGCCGAAAGTGGCATCGACCTGGGCACTGGATGCGAAAAGCGGCGACTACTGCAGCCGTCCCGGTCGCATTGGTGCGCATTCATCCCATGAGAATTTCACGCCGATCTATTACCGGCGCATTCTGTTCGTCGCGCACTTCAACGCCGGGGTGCGTGCGCTGGATATCCGTGATCCTTACCAGCCGAAAGAGATTGCCTGGTTTGTGCCGGACGGCAGGGGGCGCACGGTGACCACCAATAATGTCGAGGTGGATGACCGGGGCTACATCTATATCGTTGACCGTCATGGCCTTGGTATGCACATCCTGCAACTCACCGGTGCAGCACGCCAGGCCGCGGATTTTCCGAAGAATTAAATCCCGAGCGCAGACAGGTCGAGTTTTTTGCCCTTGACCGGCGGGCACCAGAAATAAGCGCCCGTCAGCGGCCGGGTGAATTTGAACAGTGCATCCGCAATGCCGTCCTCGACCCCGAGCATGCGGCGGAACTGCGCTTCGAAAGCATCAAAGGATGTGCCGAAAGCGGTGAACACCAGTCCGCAGCGCGTTTCATCGGCCCAGGGCATTGAGCGGCGTACCACGAAGGCCTCGGGATCAAAGCTTTCCTGCGCTGTGCGCTTGACGTGTGCCGACTCCGGTGCGTCTTCAAGTTCCTTGTTGTCGGACCGGCGGCGGCCGAAGGTATGGTCCTGTTCACTGCTGGGCATGGCTGTGAAGCGATGCATGTCGTGCAGCCACTGCTGCACGGCGACAAAACTGGAGCCGGTAATGCCTTTGCGGTTGCTGATTGCGGCGGTGATGGCTTTTTTACCCTTGGGATTCTCGGTGCCGTCCTCGTAACCGGTAAGGTCGCGGCGGGCGCTGCCGTCATAGGTGAAGGCATCGACCACCCGGTCGGGCCGGAAGGCGGGGGTCAGCAGATCGTCCAGTGCGCGCTGACGGTTGACGATCTCGCCACGGTCCTTGCCGCGCAGCCACAACCACAGGGCTGCCGGCGTCGACGGAATATCGAGACCGAAACCGCTGTATTCCGGGAACACGCGCAGTTCGTCGATATTGACTTCAAGAGTCGACACCAGTGACAGGCCGAAACCGACGACGGTATTGTTGCCGTCAGCTGCGTCGCGCAGCGCGCGCAGGCTCTTGCGTGGATCGGCGCCGGGTAGCAGGTTATAGGTGACGTAACGCGCGAGTGGCGGGATGGGTGCGAGTATGCCCGGCTGTGATCTGATCATTCAAACCTCGAGGAGTCGTGGTGTCAGGCGCAATTATTACATCGAACGCCGTCTCCGCGAATCCGGCAGTTCAGTTGCGCGGCCGCCAGTCCTGGGCAAGCTGATAGGCTTCGCGCCGTTCCTTCGGCGACAGGCGCTCCTCGAGTTTGACGCGGTAACCCTTTTGATCTTCGGTGACGATTTTGCAGCTCGGATTTTCCGGGCATTGCACGGCGGACTTCTGCGCCACCAGCATCCACTTCAGGCCTTCGCGGTTGTCCAGTGCGGCAATCTTTGATTCCGCAGCAAGCACGGCAAGGTTGTACATCGAAGGCAGGAAGGCGCGTTCGGCGGCCTGCAGAAAATAAGCGGCAGCTTCCGCATAATCCTGACCGGCGCCGTTTTTGCCGCTTTCATAAGACACCCCGGCGTTGTGACAGGCCGCCAGGCTGCGCGCGGCACAGCCTTTTTTGAACCAGATGATCGGTGTGCCGTAACGCGGCGCCGGGATGCGTCCGAGCGCAAGCAGGTAGCCGATCTGCAGTGCGGCGTCGCCGTCGCCCTTGTCGGCCTTGAGGCGCAATTCGACAGCTCTTTTTTCATCCTGTTTGGGGTCAGGGGGCGGCGTAGCGGCGGTGGCTGCAACAGACATCACCAACCATGTCGCTGCGAGCGCAAATCGGAATCGGATTTTCATGAGGTGATCTTAACCGCAGCAAGGTTGCCGATGTTGGCGAAATTGGCGACCGGTGCCCGCCGCAGTCAATTTCCGCCGGGGGCCGCCGTGTTCAGAGTGATCAGCATTTCGTTGTGGTCCAGCTTCATTTCGTGTTGCATCCGGTTGCGCAGGATCAGGATCAAGCGCGTGCGACCCTCGCCCTCGATTACATCGACGGATTGCAGGTCACCTTCGCCGACTTCGTTGTGGCGACCAAGGCCGGTCACGGTATGGGGAAAGTCGAATACGATGCGGGGCGGCGCCGCCACCACAAATTCGGCGGGTGCTGCAGTCAGCGGCGATGCGCTGCGTACCCGGATCATTACGCGGCCGGTCTCCACCGTGACGGCGATGGCTTCGATGGTATTTGTCGGCGGCGGTGCAGGCGCTGCGATCGCTGCAGGCGGTTCTTGCGGGACCGGCTGCGGTGTTGCGACCGCAGCGGACTTGTCGTCGCGTGCGACAGCCACCGGCTCTGCCGGTATGGTTTCCACCAGTGCCATATCCGGTGGCGGCGGCAGGGGGCGTGGGGGGCTGACCTCTGCCGCCAGGGCGCGCGCTGCAAGGGGCGCGGACGCAGCGGTGCTGACCGGATGCCGGTATTCCGAGGACTGCGCCCGCCATTCCTGCGCGAGCGCCGCATTGGGCGCTTCGCCCAATCCGCCCTGTTCGTAGATTTCGATCATGCGCCGGATGGCCGGTTCAAAACCGGTGCGCGCGGCGGCGCGATAAGTTTCGAGGGCAATCCTGTTGTCCTGCGGCACGCCGCGGCCCAGCGCGTGCATGCGGGCCAGATTGGACATCGCCTCCGGAAAGCCGAGCATCGCGGCCTTGGCAAACATTGCAGCCGCTTCGCTGTCGTCACGCGCCGTGCCGATGCCCTCCGCATACATGATGCCGAGGTAATTCAACGCCTGGACGTTGTCATTTTTTGCGGCGTCGTGGAATTCGCGTAACGCAACAGCGAAGTTTTTCTGCTGGTACGCCGCAATGCCGTTCGTTAAATCGGCCGCGGCCGGCGCCGGGCAGCAGGCCAGCAGCAGTGCGATGATCCACGCCGCCGGCTTCCTGCGCTGAAGTGATGTCGAGGTGTCAGTCAGGGGTGGCTGTCCGACTTGATCGACGGATAACGTGCCGAGCCGTAACGAACGACCAGTGTCGCCAGCGCCAGCACAAGGATCGCGCCGGGGATGTAGAGGATCTTCACTTCCGGATTGTGGTGAGCCTGGATGTCGGAAATCATCATCCTTGTCAGCGCGGTCATCGCCACATAGATCAGGAAGCGTACCGGCATGTGGTTGGTTTTGAAGTAGATGCCGACCATCGCACCCAGTTCAAGGTAGATGAACAGCAGCAGGATGTCGTCGATGGTGGCGCCGCCTTTGGCCATCATCATGATGAAAGCATGCACTGCCGACCATACGATGGTGCCACCGATCGCGAACAGTGCGAGGTTATGGAAGCTGTCGACCAGCAGGTTGCCGAAACCGTGGGCGAGGGAGTTGCTGTGCTGGTCTGCGCGTTCTAGCCATTGCTTCATGGTGTCCTCCGGGGCCCGGACTGCGGGCTTGGCTGTGGGTTACTGGATATTAGGGCAGGAGCGGGGTGTTGTGCGGGCGCTTGAGGGTGTTTTATAAGTAATTGTTTTTATTGATTAATTGTAATTTTTAACGATGAAGGTCATTTGGCTATGGGAGGCGTTGGTTGGTGACAGTGATGCGGCTGATGCCTGTACGGTTCGTGCAGTGCTCGCCGACTCGGAAGGGATTGGTCGCAGCGGGATCGCGTGTGATGAACAGGGTGCAATACATTGCGCTGATGGCAGCTTGTGTGCCGGACGCAGCTTCGTTTTTCCAGGCGCCGCACATGTTCAGGAATGTGAGGACGATCTGCATCACCACGACTGCGCAGGCCTGGACATGCCGGCCCCAGATCACCCATAGCACATTGCTGAACAGGAAACACCAGAATCCGGGCAGCCGGTTGATGTTGCCGGGCTTATGGACTTTTTGCGGCGGGACATTGAAAATAAACACCGGCTGTTCTTGAGCTGACGACATAGAGGATGACATGGATCGACTGAATTTTTCCGGAGTATCGAGGAGCTTCGCCGCCGCGCTGTTGTTGTGTTGTGCGTGTACGGCTCCGGTCTGGGGTCAGACCTCGGCCGCCAATCCGGGGTGGCAATATTCGATCACACCCTATCTGTGGCTGCCGACCATGGAAGGCAGTCTGCGTTATGGCCCTCCCGCAGCGGGTGGTGCAACGCCGAATGTGAGTGTGGATGCCGACGCTTTGCTGGGCGCGCTGGATTTCGCGCTGATGTTTACAGCGGATGCACGCAAGGGCCCATGGTCTGTGGTGACCGACCTGATCTATCTCGACCTGTCGAGCGACAAAAGCGGCGTCAGAAGCATCGATTTCAATCCCGGTTCCGGCCCTGTCAATATCACCAATACCGGTCTCGACTTCGGCACCACGACCAAGGTCAAAGGCACGGTATGGAGCCTGGCCGGCGGTTATGCACTCGTCCAGGATTCGCGTCATCAGCTCGACGTCATTGGCGGCTTCCGCTATTTCGATCTGGAAGCCACGACCCAGTGGCGGTTGTCGGCCGTCGTAACGGGTCCTGTAGGCAGCAGCAATTTCACGACCACCGGCAGCATCACCCAGGGTGAACAATTGTGGGACGCCATCGTCGGTGTTCGCGGCCGCTCCGGCATCGGCAGCGGCGGTTGGTTCATTCCCTATCATCTGGATGTGGGTGGCGGGGATTCGAAGCTGACCTGGCAGGCTGCGGCTGGCGTGGGTTATACCTACAAATGGGGCGATGTGCGGCTGGTCTATCGTCACCTGTCCTATGAGCAGAGCGGCAACAAGCTGGTGCAGGACCTGAGCTTCAGCGGTCCCACGCTGGGCGCGAGATTCCAGTTCTGATTGATGGCGGTCCGCGGCGCGGTTCAGGTCGCGGTTATTGATACAAAACGGGCCCGGCAATTTGCCGGGCCCTATTTTTTAGCAGGGTGTCTTGCAGGTTTTTCATCCGCCCAGCCTGCCACAGTACGCCCGGCAGCACTGTGCGGCGCCACCCCGTTTTGATCCGTGCCGGCCGATATTTTTATTATGTTCGGTAACGAACGGTTTGCAGGTGCATCGCGTCCCTATGCTGTCAGTCTTGACCATAAGGATATAAAACATGAAACCAGCTGCAATGATGAATCGGGTGGTTGGCCGTTGCGCGACCCTCCGTTGGGCGACTGCTGCAGTTGTTGTCGCGATGACATTTGCCACGCCGGCGTTCAGTGCCGACCCTTCGGCGCTACCGGCTGAGGTGGTGCAGGGCAAAGTGCGTTACGTCAGCGGCGGCGTTGGCGAACAGGCCGCGGCGGCGTTCAAACAGGCGGCGGCGAAATATCCGCTGGAGCTGCTGTTTGCGCAGAAAGCGTCACCCAACGATGTTTATCTGGCCGGGGTGAAAGTCACGGTGCGCGATCGCGCAGGAAAGGTCGTGCTGGATGCAGTGGCGGAGGGGCCGTATCTGCTGGCCACCATGCCGGCCGGCCGCTATCAGGTGGAAGCCGGCAACGAGGGTGTCGTCAAACGTCAGGCGGTTGAAATTGTTTCCGGGAAACACCGGAGGGTGGTGTTTTTGTGGCCGGATCCCGCAGGTGCAAATTGATCGGTGAGACTCCAGCTTCGCCCAGGGTAGTCCGGCTGTAACGGCCGCGTGCGCCGCCCGCCCGGCCTCAACCGGTCAGTGCGGGCAACAGGATGATGCCGAGGCTGGTCGCAGAAAAAAGAATTGCGGCCACGCATAGCAGTGTGATGCGCCGGTGCCGCGCCTGCGCGACTTCTGCGGCCTTTTCAAGAGCGTTCACCGTCACCTGTAACTGCTCTGCCAGTTCGCGGATGTGTTTTGCATTCTGTGATACTGCGGCCTGCAGTTCGGCGATCTGTTTCTGCTGCAGCGTTGTGAAGTTTTCCGCGGCGTCAGCACGTTTTTTGGTAAATGCCGGCGCAGCGACGGAAATGATGGTTCCGACGTGCGGCAATACGGCCTTTAATGCGGGGATCAGCCAGGCAGGCATGGAACAGCTCCGGGTCGGTTAAAACGGGATCAGCCCGGCGGGGCGCACATTGCAAAGTAACAGTCTGTCGCCTTAC
>JBIIZE010000069.1:0-8011 GCA_044346435.1 Burkholderiales bacterium | reverse complement strand
GAACAGGAACGGCGGTTCAACAACGTCAATGCCGATCGGCATGTCGGCGACGCCCTCTTGCTTGAGGATGTCGTAAATCTCTTTCGCCGCCGCCTCAAACAAACCGACTTTCGGCGATACCGCGCCGCGCAGTCCGGCCAGACCCGGAATATTGTGGTTCTTCGGCAGCCACGGCGCGTACAGCTTGTGATGTCGAACTGCGGAACCGAAGTCCCAGACCCAGGGCTCACCGTTGCCGGTCAGCAGACACCAGCGCGTCAGTTTGTCGCGCGCCCATTCACCGATCACCGTGCTGGAGATGTAGCGCATGTTGATCTGGTCGAACACCAACAGCGCGCCGAGCTTGGATTTTTTCAGCGCATTGCGCGTGCGCGCGAGGCGGTACTCATGCAGACGCTGGAAATTGACGCGCTCTTCGAAATCAACCTGCATGCGGCCCGGCGCCTGCAGCGGACGCTCCCAGCGATGACCCGGATCGGCCGGATCAAACAACACATCAGGTGCTGACGACACGCCCTTGTCCGGGTTGATGCTGGCGGTCTTGATGAGTTTCGGCTCGACCGGTTTTTTCTTCCGCGCCATTAAAATTTCTCCAATTTAATCAAATACTTATAGATGTACACCGGACAGCGTAGTTCAGTCCGCCTTGATGCCGGCGGCCTTGATGATCGGCGTCCATTTTTCGAGCTCGCTCTTTACGAAGGCCTGCAGTTCCGCCGGCGTCGAAGGCGAAGCAATCGCGCCCCGCTGCAGCAGACCATCACGCACTTCTTGCGTATTGAGAATGCCGGTGATTTCACGGTTCAACTTGTCGACGATCGGCTTGGGCACGCCGGCGGTGGTGAACAGGCCGAACCACAGCTCGGCCACCATGCCCGGGATGCCCGCTTCTGTCGCGCTGGGAATATCCGGTGCACCGGGGAATCGATCCTTGCCCGACACGGCAAGAGCGCGCACCTTGCCCGACTTCAGTTGCGCATGTGCGGTGATCGGCGACAGAAAGGAAACCTGTGTTTCGCCCGACAGGATCGAGGTCAGCGCAAAGCCGGCGCTCTTGTACGGGATGTGCTGAATGTCGACCTTGGCCACCTGCTTGAACAGCTCACCGGTCAGGTGGCTGATGGTGCCGTTTCCTGCAGATGCGTAGGCCAGCGGCTTCTGCTTCGCCAGCGCAACCAATTCCTGCACGTTCTTCGCCGGCACCGACGGGTGCAGCACCAGCACGGTGACGCCGGTGGTGGTCTTGGTAATCGGTGAAAAATCCTTCAGCGGATCGTAGCCGCGGTTGGGATAGAGCGGAACCGCGCTAACCATCGGTCCGGCATGGCCCATGACCAACGAGTAGCCGTCAGGCGCAGCCTTGGCCACAACCTCTGCAGACAGCGTGCCGCCGGCGCCCGCACGGTTATCGACCACCACTGCCTGACCCCAGCGTTCAGTGAGCTTCTGGCCGATGTAACGCGACAGATAATCGGCCGTGCTGCCGACGCCCTGGCCCATGACGCGAATCGGTCGCGACGGATATTTCTCAGCGGGGTCTGCAGCAAGCGCCGGCAAACTGATCAGAGCTGCCCCCAACACCATTCCGTTTACTGCGTATCCGATGTATTTCATGTGACCCCTCCGTGGGTTTGGATTGGAAGAACTTGTTATGGAAGAACTTGTTATGAACGAACTCAGTTTCCAGCGCGCTGCTGATACGACAGATCCATGTATTTGCCCGGCTCGCCCTTGGGCACATTGAGCCCCTCGGCCTGCCAGTAGACATCGATGACCTGGCGCAGGCCGGAAGCATCAATCGCCGGCAACGGACGCGCGACGAAAGCATCAAAAGCCTTGTTCGCCAGTTCCGGCGCAATCTTCAGACGCTCGGGCAGCAGCTTGATCGCCTCTGCCTTGTTCGCAGGATCTTTCAGCCAGCGGCAGGCATTGCGGAACGCGCGGATAAAAGCCACCAGACGATCACCGTTCAGGCTGGCCCAGGAACGGCGCGCCGCGGCAATCGATCCCGGGTATTCCGGGAAAAACTGCATGGTCGTGCCGAGCGAACCGAAGCCTGCGGCAAACAGATTGCGGTCGAAGGGCGGATTGAGCCAGCTCGCCACGCATTTGCCCGACTGCAGCGCATCGAAACGTTCCTGTGAACCGCCGATTTCAATAAAGCGGTAATCCGTTTTGGCCAGACCGTTCTCGGCGAGCAGCTTGCGCAGCAGCAAGGCATAACCGGTATTGGCGCCGTCAACAGCAATGTCGCGGCCTTTCAGATCGGCAATGGTCTTGATGCCCGGCGCCACCACCAGCGACAGCTCCGGCGCGTGGCCCTGCGCCATCACGATGCACAGGTCGCTGCCGGTTTCGACGGCGCGCACCACATGGTCGGACTGCTGGAAACCGATGTCGTAACCGCCGCTGCGCATCTGCTCCAGTTGATGATTGGATGAACCGGTGAGCGTGACATCGACCGCAATGCCTTCCTGCTCAAACAGTTTGCGGCTCTGGGCCACATACAGCGGCCAGGCATTGACCCCTTCGGAAATGATCGCCAGTTTGATCGGCGTTGCAGCGGCTGCAGGCATGGCTCCTCGCGGATTTTTTTTGAATGGTTGCGTATTGTCGTTGATCAACAGCGGTCGTTGCGCACGGCGTCCAGACCACGGTCCTTACCCGCAAAAACGGCAGCGACAGCGCCCGAAACTCTAGACTTGGTTCAACCAATAGTCAATGATTGAGCCAAATTGGTTGCATTAGTCAACCAGAAGGCCTTCTTCCGGATGACGCATTGCACAAGAGTGAAAAATGAACCTTTGTGAATAAATGAACCGCCCTGTTGGTTGCTGATTGGGCGAAATTCACGAACCAATTGACCAGAATTGGTTTATGACGGCACAATCCGCCGCAACCGGAAAAATCATGACCACGATCCGCCGCTACGAACCCGATAACCACCGCCGCAGCAGCAAGCGCGACGGCGTGCAGGAAATCCGCGCCTTTCTGCTGGAAACGGTCGCCCAGGGCGCACTGGGCCCGGGCGGCAAGCTGCCGACCGAACGCGAACTGGCAACGCGTTTCGCGCTGCCGCGCAACACCGTTCGCAAGACGCTGTCACAACTGGAAGCCGAAGGCGCGATCACCCGTCACGTTGGCCGCGGCACTTTCCTTGCCGACATGGGCGGCTTTCCCGCAGACAGCATCACCCACACCAGCCCCGCCGAACTGATGGAAGCGCGGATGCGCCTGGAGCCGACGATGGCGGAACTGATTGTCATCAATGCCACGCCCGCCGATTTTGAACGCATGGACACCTGCCTTGATCGCGCCGAGCGCGGCGCCTCACTGGATGACTTTGAAGTCTGGGACGCGGCATTGCACCAAGCGCTGGCTGCCGCCACGCACAACCGGTTCATGATTCGTGTTTTCGACATGGCCACCGCGGTGCGCCACCAGACGGAATGGGGCAAGCTGAAGGACCGCGTGGTCACCGCGGAGCGACGCCTCAAATACCAGGAAGAACACCGCGCCATCGTCGAGGCCCTGAAAGCACGCGACGCCGACCGCGCCCGCGCTGCGATTCTCACCCACCTGCAACACGCCCGCCGCAACCTCTTCGGCTTCTGATCCACTCGCGGGAGTAGACTGGGCGCATGGAAGTTTCCTTTACCTCGACGCTGATCGTATTGCTGCTGGTCATGGACCCGGTCGGCAACATCCCGGTGTTCGCCGCACTGCTGCGCAATTTCGAACCGGCGCGCCGGCGCCTGATCATCCTGCGCGAATGTGCGATTGCCTTCGGCCTGCTGCTGTTTTTCCTGTTTTTCGGCCGCAGCATCCTCGATCTGTTCGGACTCTCCGATTCTTCGCTGAACATCGCCGGCGGCGTGATCCTGTTCCTGATCGCGCTGCGGCTGATTTTCCAGCACCCCGAAGGCGTCTTCGGCACCGACAGCGTCGAGTCCGAGCCCTTCATCGTGCCACTGGCCATTCCCTCGATTGCCGGCCCCTCCGCCATCGCCACCATCGTGCTGGTGGTATCCCGCTCGCCGGAACGCATCACCGACTGGATCATGGCCCTGGCCATCGCCAGCACGATTACCCTGCTGCTGTTGCTGGCCGCCGACCGCATCGCCCGCCACATCGGGCGCCGTGGTCTGGCCGCTCTTGACCGGATGATGGGGCTGATCCTGACCGCCATTGCCGTGGAAATGCTGCTCAAGGGCATCGAAAGCTTCGTCCGCGGACTTTAAAACCCTGATTCAGGGCCCCGAAATGGCTTGACAGCGCCCGGATTGCGACATGTTGATATCTCGCGCATTGCAACAGACCGCAGCAACTACAAAAGTCGAACCGCACTGTCAATAACCGATGTGACATCTCAATGTCACAAGGGGTAAACAGCCGCTAAGTGATTGACGCAATTACCCTTTTGCGACACTTTTTTGACAACTCACAAGTTATTGTTTTTTATGAATAATTCAGCACTCTTCCCCTGCGGAAATTCGCGCGAATTATTTTTTCACCGATACGGACCAGCCCCCGGGCCGGATGTGCAACAGCAGCACTCCCCGTTCCGGTGCATGGCACGAAAAAGCATGCACAATTTCTGTGGATAACTCTGTTAACAAGCCTAAAAATGCAGGGTCAGGACTGCGCCACACAAGGGCACAACTTAGGTTGCCTAAATTTTGATCAATCACGCCACCATCTGCACCATGACGGGCCGACAGCAGTTCAAATCCCTCATCGCCGCCCTTTGCGTCCTGTTCATCACGGCAGTAAGCGCGCACGAACCCTTGCCGCTGCGCATTGAACACCGCGCCGCAATACGCGACCTGCCGGCCCCTGCTGCCGCAACGCAGTCCCTGGAGTTGCGCGTGGTCAACCTCGATCAATGGCCGGAGGCTGAAATCCACGCCGCGCTGCGCAGCACCGCGCAAATCCTCGGCCAGTGCGGCATCCGCATTACCCGCGCCGACCTGCTGCAGGTCACCACACCTGAAACCCATCGTTATTTCGACACACCGCGCTCACGTGAACTGGCCCGCGAACTGGCGCTGCCGAAACCCGCTGTATTTTTTACCGCCGGCACGCGCCAGATCCCCGCCTTTGATGCCGAAGCCATCGGCCGCGGCAACAGCCGCACGCGTCCGGAACTCGCCGACACCGTTTGGATCGCCAAAGGCGCACGCGATCTCGGCATCGTCGTTGCGCATGAACTCGCGCATGTGCTGATGGACAGCGGCGAGCACGATAACCGCGCGGGTAACCTGATGGCAGAATCAACCACCCCGCAGAACACGCAACTCACCGCCGCGCAATGCGATCGCCTCAGCGCCACCGGCCGGCGCAACGGCCTTTTGCGCGGCGTAGACTGACGCCATGCCCACCACCCTGCAGCCGCCGGCTACTGAAGGCCCATGGAACCCGGGACTGCAGTCGCAGATCCCCGCCGACCTGCTGCCGCTGGCAACCATCTACCGGCCTGCATACGTGCGCACCACGCTGCGCGAGGCCGGCGAACTGGCCGACCTCACCGGCCTGCCGATGGAAGACCTGGTGGCCTTCCGTCCGGAGCGGCTGGTGGTGCATGAACTGCTGGCGCTTGTCACCGCCAACTTCACTGTCGAGGACGGCCAGAAAACCGAAGACCTCGGCATCAATTTCCGGCGCATGACCGACGCGCTACTGACGCGCCACATCGCACCGCAGATGCCGGAGATCATTGCCGCTTACGAAACCGTCCGCAGCCGCCTGCATCAAGCAGCCAGCGCAGAACTCGAACGCGGACTGCATGACGACATCGTCATGGCCAAACCGGCGCACAGCTTCTGGGCGCAGCTGTTCGGCAAAACAAAAAACGCACCCGTCATTGATGAAGGCGAAACCACCGACGTGCGCGCGATCCGTCGCTGGGAAGCACAGTCGCTGAATTCCCCCGATCCGGTGATTCGCGCCGCGGCCGCCGCGCTGGCCCGCGTCGCCACCGCGATGCTCAACCGCCACGGCCGCCTGTGGCGCGACCGTGCATTGATTGCCAGTGTCGCCACCGACCTTGCCTGCAATGCATACGGCAGCGAGGAAATCGGCCGGTTGATCGAGCCTTATGTTCAACACGGCGCCGACGCTGAAGGTTTCCGCCGCCTGCCGGTGCAACAGCAACCGGTGGTGATGAACACCAAAGGCGCCTCCGCCGCCGGCAAAAGCACCTTGCGCCCGCTGCAGCGTGCGCTTGCCGCACGCATCGGTGTCAGTTGGCAGGATTTCGCGCTGATCAGCCCGGATATTTTCCGCAAATTCCTGCTCGATTATTCGACGCTGGGTCCGGCGTACAAATACGCCGGCTCCTTCAGCGGTCACGAACTGCAGATCGTCGACCACAAACTCGACCGCACGATGGCGCGCAAGGCCGAACGCGGCCTGATGTCGCATCTGCTGATCGACCGTTTCCGCTTTGATACTTTCGCGCCGGCATCGGATGTCGCCGGCAGCAATCTGCTGACGCGTTTCGGCAGCCTCGTCTATCTGTTTTTCATGATCACGCCGCCGGACGCCACTGTTGAGCGCGCCTGGTACCGCGGACTGGAAGTCGGCCGTTACAAGGCCGTCGATGATCTTCTCGCACACAACGTTGAAGCCTTCTCGGGCGTGCCCGAGGTGTTTTTCACCTGGGCGCTGGCCGCCGACAAGAAGGTCCATTACGAATTCCTCGACAACAGCATTCCGCTCGGCGAGACGCCGCGCACTGTCGCCTTCGGATGGAACGGCGAGATGCATGTACTGGATGTCGGCGGCATGCTCGACATCGAGCGTTACCGCAAGATCCATGTCGAAGCACGCACGCCGCGCGAGGTTTATCCCGGCGCCGCCGAAATGACTCCCGAGAACAACACGCAGTTTCTCGCGCAGTGCATCCGCCGCCTGCCCATCGTCAATTTCGCCGACCGCAGCAGCCAGCGCATCTGGCTGCGCATGGAACAGGGCAAACCGGCGTGGTTCGATCCTGCCGCGCTGGCCCTCGCCATCACCGACCCCGAAACCCGTGCCGGCATCGCCGCGATTGCACCGGAAGCGCTGAGCGGCCACAACCTGCCGGAAGCCACAGCGCGCATCCTCGACAGCGAACGCCTGCACACGCTGGGCAACTGGGGCCTCGCATGCGAAGATGTCGCAAAAAATTCCTGAATAAAAACATTGTCCCATGAATATCCTGCTGCCCTGCGCCGATGGCGCCCTGACGAACTACACCCTGCGCGGTCCCGGCGCTTTTGATGTCCCCAAGGCGCCGTTCAATCGTGTCGCCTACGCCGCGGCCCACGTCGTTGCCGATCCGCGCGCCGCGATCAACCCCTGGCAGCAGACTGCGATCGACTGGGACGCCACCCTCGCCTACCGCCATTACCTGTGGAGCCTCGGCTTCGGCGTCGCCGAAGCGATGGACACCGCACAGCGCGGCATGGGCATGGACTGGAAGGATTCGCTGGAACTGATCCGGCGTTCAGCGGCAGCGGCACGCGATGTGCCCGGTGCGCTGCTCGCCTCCGGCTGCGGCACTGATCAGCTCGCCATCGAAGACGCCAAAACCCTCGATGACGTGATCCGCGCCTATGAAGAACAGATGGCCGCCATCGAACACGCCGGCGGCCGCCTGATCCTGATGGCCAGCCGCGCGCTGGTGCGTGTCGCGCGCAGCCCCGCCGATTACGAGAAGGTTTACGACCGCCTGCTGCGTCAGGCGCGCGAACCGGTGATCCTGCACTGGCTGGGCGGCATGTTCGACCCGGCGCTGGAAGGTTACTGGGGCAGTCTTGAACTGCCGGGCGCGATCAACACCGCGCTGGGCGTGATCAATGCGAATGCGGCCAAGGTCGACGGCATCAAGATGTCGCTGCTCGACAAAGACATCGAAATCGCGATGCGCCGCCGCCTGCCTGCAGGCGTGCGCATGTACACCGGCGATGACTTCAATTACGCCGAACTGATTGCCGGCGATGATGCAGGAACACTGCCCAACCACGGC
>JBIIZE010000431.1:0-2500 GCA_044346435.1 Burkholderiales bacterium | reverse complement strand
TACCGAAGAGCAGTTGGGGAAGTGGGGCGAGGCGGGCGCCTACCTGATTGTTGCGTTGCTGGTGGGCATGATTTTTACGGTAGGAATTTTTCCAACCGTTTTTGTTTTTACAGCGGCTTACCTGATTCTGACCCGATATTGCACGGCAGTGCGGGGCCTCACTTATTCAGCTGTATTAACGCTTTCGGTTTATCTGCTGTTTGTTGTGGCGTTGGAGATGCAGCCCTATCACGGGCTGCTTGCGGGTTGGATGTCCTGATCGAACATTGACGAAGAGGAAACGATGAAGACCAATCGCAGGAAGTTGTTGCTGGCCGGCGCGATGACGCCGGTGGTGATGGGTATGCCGCTGCGCGCCTCTGCGCAGGCGTCCGATTATTACAAGGGCAAAACCCTGATCATCAATATCGCCGGCAGCCCGGCCGGCGGGCATACGCGCTTTGCGCGCATGCTCGCGCCATACCTTGAAAAACATATCGGCGCCAAGGAGGTGCGGCTGGTGAACATGCCCGGCGGCGGCGGCCTGAAGGCGGCGAATCATGTGTGGCGGCTGAAGCCCGGTGCTGCTGAAGTCTATTTCGGCAACGTGTCGACGCTGCTGCTGGCCAATCTCGCCGGCAGCGCCGGGGCAACCTTTGATCCGACCAAGTTTGCTTTCCTCGGCCGTGTCACCAGTGAGCCGCGCGTGCTGACGGTGGGCGGCAAGTCGGCGATCCGTTCAGTGAAGGACATGCAGGCGTTGAAGCGGCCCTTCGTGTTTCCGTCGCAAGGCACCGATGAGGATTTTTACACCATGGCGGTGCTGGCCGATGCGCTGGGTTTCAAGCTGAAGGCGGTGACCGGATATGAAGGCAATGCCGACACCTCGCTGGCGGTGATCAAGGGCGACGGCGACGGCCACATTACCGGCTGGAGCGAATCGCTGGGCGCCATCCGCTCCGGTGACAAGTTCCCGGTGGTGATGGTGACTTCGCAGGCTTCACCCGACTACCCGAACATTCCGATCGTCACCAGCATCGCGCCGCCGGCCAAGAAGAGCGTGGTGCAGGCGATGGCCACCATCCTCGAAACCCACCGCAGCTATATCGGACCGCCCAATATGGAGCCCCAGGCGATTGCGGCCTTCCGTGCGGCGGTTAACGCGGCGATGAAGGATCCGGCGCTGCTGGCCGAGTCGACCAAAGGTGAACGGTTGTTGTCGCCGATGGACGGGGCTGTGCAGCAAAAGGCAATGGCCGAGATGGCGCGTACCAGCGCCGCGCTGTCGCCGATCCTCAAGGCCGCGGTGAAAGACATCCAGTAAACGCATGACACGCGCGATCCGCACTTATTCAATGGCGGATCGCGCCGTCAGCCCGGACTTTGCCATCCGTGATGAAAAAAGCGTTACCCGCATCGCCGAGGCGCACCGCCACGAATATTTCCAGATTCAGCTCAATCTCGCCGGGCGCACCACGCAGCATATTGCTGCGGCCGCCCGCCCGCTGGGACCCGGTGATCTGAGTTTTGTGCTGCCGTACCGGGTACACCGTATCCCGCATCCGCCACGGTCCCGTTTTTTCATCCTCAGTTTCAATCTGCATTTTCTACGGCCGGAACTGGATGTTGATCCTCTCGATCTGGAAGATGTTCCGCTGGCGCGTGCGCCGGAACTGGCACCTTTCCTGTTTCAGGAATATCTGGATTTTTCGCTCGCTGGCAAAGAGCTTGCTTTGGTTACCGAAGCCTGCCGCAGCATGCAGGCCGAGAATGCGCGCCGGCGTTACGGTTCGCTGGAACTGATCCGCGGTCATCTGCTGTTGCTGCTGGGTACCGTCTGCCGCTACCATGAACGCGCGCTGCTGGGTATGGCGGCCAAGCAGGCGCAGCGCACCAGCCGTCGCGACGCACTGGCGCGGGTGATGCGTCATGTGCGTGAGCATCTGGCGCAGCGTATCCAGCTCACTGACGCGGCGGCTGCAGCCGACCTGTCGCCCAACTATCTTGCCCACCTGATCAAGAAGGAAACCGGCAAGACATTTGTTGATCTGGTCACCGAGCGGCGCATGGAAAAAGCCTGCGAACTGCTGACGCATACCACGCTGCGCATCGGTGAAGTCGCCCGGGCGGTAGGGTTCGAAGACGAAGCCTATTTCGCGCGTCGTTTTCGCCAGCGTTATGCGACGGCTCCGCGACAGTTTCGACTGCGCACGGCCAGACAGTAGAAAAGTCCTGAAAAAACACCAACCCGTCACTGGTGCCGGGGTGGGGGCGCCCTTAGCATGGCGGTTGCTGTGAACAACCGGGGTGCAACGCAATGAGCAAGGAATTCATCCAGATCGAAACCGATGTACTGGTGGTCGGCGGCGGCGTCGCCGGCAGCATGGCGGCGATACCGGCGCTGGAAGCCGGCCTGAAAGTGGTGATCTGTGAAAAGGGCAAGGTGCTCGATCACTGCGGCAGCATCGGCTGCGGCGTTGATCACTACCTGACCATCATGGATTCGGGGCCGGAATGGGAT
>JBIIZE010000149.1:0-5517 GCA_044346435.1 Burkholderiales bacterium | reverse complement strand
ATGTGCCGGAACTGACCGACGGCATCGTCGATATGGAAGTGGCGGGGCGGGTGATCCGCGAGATGCCGCGCATCTTCCGCAAGATCGAATCACTGGGTGTCGATTTCCGGGACCGCCAGACCGGTGACTATTACCGGCTGCGTTCCTTCGGCCTGCCGGGGACCTATCACATCAACTTCGACGGCACCGATTTCAAAAAACATCTCGGTGAACGCGTGCGCAAGGGCAAGGCCACCGTGCTGATGCGCACGATGGTGGTGCAGTTACTGGTGAAGGACAACCGCGCTTACGGCGCGGTGGCCTTCAACTTCCGTACTGGCGAATGGACGGTGATCCGCGCCAAGGCGGTGGTGCTGGCGGCGGGCGACGTCAACCGCATTTCGCAGAACGCCTCGGGTCTGGCTTTCGATTCCTGGCATATCCCGTACAACACCGGTGATGCCCAGGCCATGGGTTATCACGCCGGCGCGGCGTTGGCGAATATGGAGTCGGTTGAAGCGACACTGACGCCGAAGGGCTTTTCCTGTCAGGGCCTTAATGCGCTGGTCAGTCTCGGCGCCTATTTCGTCAACAAGGCCGGCGAACGCTTCATGTTCAAGTATGACAAGAAGGGCGAGAACGCCCGCCGCGCGGTGATTGCCGACGGCGTCATCAATGAATACCTGCTCGGCAACGGCCCGATCTATCTCGACTGCCGCCATTTGCCGCAGGACATGCTTGACCGCATGGAGCACACGCTGCAGGTCGACCGCTACACGCTGCCGGCTTATTACCAGCAGAAGGGCGTCAATTTCCGCGAAGAGCTGGTTGAAGTGTCAGTGTCCGAGCTGAGTATCCGCCGCAGCGGCGTGTACTTCCGCGGCAGCGGCCTCGCGGTCGACACCAATGGTGAAACCGCGGTCGAAGCACTGTTTGCCGCCGGTGACTGCGCGACCGTCAGCGGCGGCATCTCCGGTGCAGCGGTTCTGGGTCATATTGCCGGCGAGGGCGTCGTGCAGCGCATCCGCGCCAGCAGCGGTTCGCTGCCTGCGCTGGACCTGAAGGCGCTGGCGCAGATCCGGGCGCAGTCCGAAGCCCATCTGCAGCAGGACAACGGTTTGCCGTGGAAAGAGCATGAAGAAACCACCCGCCAGACCGTCAGTGACTACGTCGGCGTCCGCCGCAATGATCGCGGGCTGAAGCTGGCTCTGGATACGCTTATCGCGCTGGCCAAACGTGAGCCAACCATGAAGGCCGACGATCTGCACGGCCTGATGCGGGTACATGAAGCCAAAAATATCCGCATGAACGCCGAGATGATGGCAACGGCTTCGCTGGCGCGGCAGGAAACGCGCACGGGTTCCTCGCATTTCCGCATGGATTTTCCGAAAACGGATGATGCGAACTGGCGCAAATTTGTGATTGTTGAACGCGGCGCCAACGGACCGGTGACGCGTACTCTGTCGACGGACAAGCCGCTGTCGGCGGCATTCAGTCGCGGCAACACCGCAGTGGCGGCGTAAGGGGATGACCATGACCACCGAGAATAAAGAAGTGTTCAATCCGATTCGCATCAACCCGGAGACCTGCGTCAAATGCAATCTCTGTGACTGGATTTGTCCGGGTGACCTGATTTACAAGGAAGAAGACAACCGCGAGACGCTGCCGGTGATCAAGTATCCGGATGAGTGCTGGTACTGTGGCCTGTGCCAGTCGATCTGCCCGACCAATGCCATCACCGTGGTGTTTCCGGACCAGATGATTCACAACAAGACTGAAGTCATTACCCTGCTGGGCAAGGTTGCTGAATAGGCTGGGTGGCTGATCGTCAGGTGGCAGTGGCTGTAAGTTCCGTGCAAGCCTGCGGGCGGAGACTCCTTTGTCATGCGCATTGGCTGCGCAGAACAGGAGCTCCGGTGAACAAACTGATTCTTTCGGGTGTATTGGCAGCGCTGGTTTCGGGCTGCGCCGCCACGCCGGTGAATGTGCCGGCGGGTGCGGAACTGGGTGTGAAGGGGGATGCGCGCCTGGTAATGCGTGAAGTGGTGATTACGCCGCAGACGCGCTGGGTCAACGTCGAAAGCGGTGAAACCGTACGTTTTTCGGCTGCACAGGGCAGCGAATCAGTGATCTGGTATTTCGACACGCCTTCCTGGTCTACCGGCCGCTTGGGTGATATTGCGCCGAAACTGGCGCAGGGACGGGACATTCCGATTTATGTGGCGATGCCCCGGCTGTATATGCCTGACATCTGATTTCTGCCGCCAGCAAAAACCGCCTCACGAGGCGGTTTTTTTATCACTGGCGATCGGCTTCGTATCCAGTCGTGATCAAAAACAATAATATAAACAATTACCTGTGAATTATCTTCATTGTCGCCCCCACGCCCCGCGTGTATGCTGATTACGACAATCGGGGCAGTAATCCCGATCCGTCCCCCACCCGACTGACGCTATGGTCCGTGCAGGGCATAACATCAAAGATTCACCGGCGGAGCTTACGCAATGGTCTTATTGTTTACCGTGTTGGCCGCTTGCGCGGTCGGCTGGTTTCTTGCCTATCACCGGCTGCCGGCGCTGATCTGGACCGTGGTGTTTGCCGCATTGCTGGCGGCCTGCGGACATTTCGGCTTGTGGCCGCAAGGCTTGCTCACTGCGGCATGGATTGCTCTTGCCGTCATCGCTCTGCTCTCCATTCCTTCGCCGCTGCGCCGGCTCCTGGTCAGCACGCCCATGCTGTCCGTATTCCGTCGCATCCTGCCCCAGGTTTCGCAGACTGAACGCGAGGCGCTGGAAGCGGGCACCGTGTGGTGGGACGGTGAACTGTTCAGCGGCAGCCCCGACTGGAACAAGCTGCTCGCTTATCCCAAGCCACGTCTCAGTGCCGCCGAGCAGGCCTTCATCGACGGTCCGCTGCGCGAGCTATGTGAAATGCTCAGCGACTGGGAGATCACGCATGAAATGACCGACATGCCGCCGCCGGTATGGCAGTTCATCAAGGACCACGGTTTTCTCGGCATGATCATTCCGCGCGAATACGGCGGACTGGGTTTTTCCGCGCTGGCGCATTCGCAGGTGGTGATGCAGCTGACCACGCGCAGCGGCACCGCCGCAGTGTCGGTGATGGTGCCCAACTCGCTGGGGCCTGCAGAGTTGCTGCTGCATTACGGCACCAAAGAACAAAAAGACTATTACCTGCCGCGGCTGGCCAAAGGCCTGGAGATGCCGTGTTTTGCGCTGACCAGTCCGGAAGCAGGCTCGGATGCCGGCGGCATTCCCGATTTCGGTGTCGTCTGCAAAGGCGAGTGGCAGGGCAGGAGCGATGTGCTGGGCATCCGCCTGACCTGGGAAAAGCGTTACATCACGCTCGGACCAATAGCCACGCTGCTCGGGTTGGCCTTCCGTCTCTACGACCCCGATCATCTGCTCGGCAAAAAGGACGATCTCGGCATCACACTGGCACTGGTGCCGACCGATACGCCGGGCGTACACATCGGTCGCCGCCATCGTGCAATGACTTCGACCTTCATGAACGGTCCGAACTGGGGCAAGGATGTGTTCGTGCCGATGGACTGCATCATCGGCGGCATCGAACAGGCCGGGCAGGGCTGGACGATGTTGATGAACTGCCTCGCCGCCGGGCGTTCGATTTCGCTGCCGGCCAACGGTGTCGGTATTTCCAAACTCGCCGCGCTGACTACCGGCGCCTATGGCCGCGTGCGCCAGCAGTTCAAGTTGTCGATCGGCCGCTTCGAAGGGGTGGAGGAGGCGATGGCGCGCATCGCCGGAAATCTGTATGTGATGGATGCGGCAAGGGTGATGACAGCGGGCGCGGTCGACCTCGGCGAAAAACCGTCAGTGGTGTCGGCCATCGTCAAATACCACCTGACCGAACGCGGGCGCCAGGTCATCAATGACGCGATGGATGTCCATGGCGGCAAGGGCATCTGCATGGGGCCGAGCAACTATCTGGCCAGTGCCTATATGCAAACGCCGATCGCGATCACGGTCGAGGGCGCCAACATCCTGACGCGCACCATGATCATCTTCGGGCAGGGCGCGATTCGCGGCCATCCCTGGGTATTGAAGGAAATCGAGGCGACGCGGGAAACCGATCACCGCAAGGCGGTGCGCGCGCTTGACCATGCCTTTTTCGGTCATATTGCATTCACGATGTCCAATGTTGCACGCGTGTTGTGGATGGGCCTCACCGGCGGGAGGCTGAGCGCCGTGCCCGGGGCTCCCGAGCTGCGCCACTACTATCAGCAGTTCACCCGCCTCTCCAGCGGCTTCGCGCTGACGGCCGATGTGGCGATGTTCCTCTGCGGCGGCACGCTGAAACGAAGGGAGCGTCTTTCAGCCCGATTGGGCGACGTGCTGAGCCAGCTGTATCTGGCGTCAGCCGTTCTCAAGCGTTACGAGGACGACGGCCGGCCCGCAGAAGATCTGCCGCTGGTGCGCTGGGGGCTGCTCGATTGCCTGAACCGTATCGAGGAATCTTTTTATTCGATTTTCGAGAACCTGCCCTGGCCGATAGCCGCCTGGCTGCTTCGCGGGCTGATCTTTCCGGTAGTGATGCCCTACGGCCGCGAATTTGCGCCGCCGCGTGATCCGCTGGGCCATGACGTCGTGCGTCTGATGATGACGCCGGGACCGTCGCGGAATCGTCTGACGCGGGGTGTTTTTGTGTCCAGTGATGAAAACGATGCCGTGCGCATTTTGGAGTCGGCGCTGGAGGCCGCAATTGCTGCCGAACCGGTGGAAGCCAAATTACGTGCCGCGCAGCAGGCTGGTCGCATCGCACGACGTTATGCCGACCAGGTTGCGGCCGAAGGGCTCAAACACGGTGTGATCACCCAGCCGGAATTTGATCTGCTGCAGCGCGCGGTCGAACTGCGTCGCAAGGCCATCATGGTCGATGATTTCCCCAGGGACTTCGGCCGCTCCGAGCTGTACCAGACCACGCAGGCGGTGACCTTTGAGGCGCTGGTGCGCAAGGATGGACGGGAAAAGCGGGTGGCGACATGAGCGATTTAAAGGGCAGGACCGTATTCATCACCGGCGCCAGCCGCGGCATCGGCCGCGCCATTGCGCTGCGCTGTGCGCGTGACGGCGCCAATATTGTTGTTGCCGCCAAATCCGCGGCGCCGCATCCGACGCTGCCGGGCACGATCCACACGGTGGCGGCTGAAGTGGAAGCAGCAGGCGGAAAGGCGTTGGCGATCCAGCTGGATGTGCGTGATGAGACGGCGATTGCGGAGGCCGTGCAACAGGCGGTCGCGCATTTCGGCGGCATCGACATCCTGGTCAACAATGCCAGCGCGATCCAGCTGACCGGTACCGCGGAAACGGCGGCCAAACGGTTTGATCTGATGTTCGGCGTCAACGTGCGTGGCACCTTCCTGTGCTCGCAGGCCTGCCTGCCCTTTCTGGCAAAGGCAGCCAATCCGCATATTCTCAATCTCGCGCCGCCGCTGAACATGAAAGCGCAATGGTTCCAGGGACATGTCGCCTACACCATGGCGAAATACGGCATGAG
>JBIIZE010000068.1:0-8094 GCA_044346435.1 Burkholderiales bacterium | reverse complement strand
GGAGGTAATCCGGCCGAAGGTGCAGGTAGTCGGTGCGGTGCGGGTCACGAACAGCAAAAGATCGCCGGCGGAGAAGGCGGCGGCGCCGTCCAGGGTGGCTTTGTTGGTGGCCCCGGTAAAATTGGACACGACCGTCGGCATGATCTGCTCGGACTCGGTCGAAAAGAAGGTGGTGATGGTATGCGGGGCGGTGCCGCTGGTGGTGATGACGACGGGCGCCAGCGTGATGACCGGCAATGTCGAACTGGCATTGATGTTGGTCGAATAATTGGGGGTGTAAAACCACCGGACCTGCCCGCAGCCCAGTGCCGTCGAATTGGCGATGCCGTAGCCGGACATGCGCAGGTCGCGCTCGAGTTGATACATCGCGATCAGGCCGTTGGTCTGGGCGCTGCCTTCACCCATGGTCGAGCGGTTGAAACGGTCACTGGTGATATAGGCCTGGGTCATCGCCAGAATGCCGACAAGCCCGATGACTACGGCGACCATCAGTTCAACCAGCGACAGACCGCGCTGGCGGCCGAAGTATCCCTGTGCGGTCGGCAGACTGCAGCAGTCATCCTGATGCGCCGGACAAAGAAGCGTGGTGAGTTTCATGCGGTCTGCGCTCCTAGTTGGCATCGGTGATCTGGGCCTGCACGCTGTAATTGCTGGCCGTGGTCTCGCCGGGGCGCAACCAGCGCAAGGTCACCGTGACCTGGTTCCCGACAACGTCAATTTCGGGAACGTTGCTGCCCGTGGCCTGCGGGAGCGTCAGCTGGACCTGGGATATCCAGGATGTGCGAAGGGTGCTGCCGCTGCCGCTCGACGTATCGTAGTTGGCC
The DNA here is from genome assembly GCA_044346435.1 of Burkholderiales bacterium. Lineage (GTDB taxonomy): Bacteria > Pseudomonadota > Gammaproteobacteria > Burkholderiales > SG8-41. The sequence continues at coordinate 7,270 of JBIIZE010000068.1, read as the reverse complement.
AGGTTGGCGCGATCTGTCCACATCGTCCCGACGATCTGGTTGGCAAGAAAACTCGCCTCGGAGCGGTATTTCGCATCGATGGTGTATTGCATGGCGACAGCCTGCATGCCGATCAGGGCAAGAATGCCCAATGAAAAGATGAGCAGGCCGATCAATGCCTCGATCAGCATGACACCTTGTTGACGGTTTCGATCGATAGTCGGATTCATTGTTTTATCGGGATCTCAGGAGCAGAAGCGCGGATCAGTCGTTGCCGACACTTTGGGATCGCAGAGTTTGGCCTGGCCGCCGGTGGAAAGGAGTATGCGCAGGCAACGCACGGTGCCGTCGGCAGCGGCGTGTTCGCAAACGCCCTGGGCACTGGTGAAATCAATTTGTGTGAACGGGGTTGGCAGTGAACCGCCGGTGATGATCCGGCCCAGCCCGTTGAAAGCAACGCCGGAACCACCTGTTGCGGAAACGCTGATGCTGTCGGTGCCTTCCGAGCCTGCCTGCTTTTGCACGATACGCGGCGTGGTGGTTGCCGATGGATCGACTTCGCAGGCGCCCGCCGGACTGTCAAGGCTGACGACCCAGGCCAGAGAGGTGGAACTGTTGGCGCAGCTGCTGGCCAGATTGGTGACCATCTGGAAGCGCACAACGGCGTTGCGGCTCACGGCTTCCGATCGCGCGAGGTTGATGCCGGCCAATGAGGTTTCAGCGGCATTCTTGACCTTGGCGTTCAGGATAAACGTCATGAAAGCGGGCACGCCGAGTCCGAGCAGCACGACAAACAAGGCCATCGTGACCATGATCTCAACGAGCGTGAAGCCCGAAGACCGGCGGCATGCGCTTTGTATCAGCACGACATGCCCTTCTTGGTAACCCAGCAGGTGGTGGAGTTGTTCCAGCCGCTGTGGCCGGTGATGGTGCTGGTACGGGTATTCGCTTCATTGATGGTGAATACGAATCCGGACATCGAGCCGGTGCCGGTCGCCGTGCAGGTGAAAGTCGCAGCCGCGGTTACGCAGGCGTAGGTGAAATTGGTCGCATTGCCGATGGTTGCGCTGACTCCGACATAAGTGCGGTTGTCAGCAAACCATTTTTCGGCACGCAGCCGCAATTCCGACAGAGCGCCCGTGGCTTCGGTGACCTTGCCGCGCATCACGTATTGCGAATACTGGGGAACGGCAATCGCCGTCAGAATGCCGACGATTGCGACCACTACCAGTACTTCAACCAGAGTAAAACCGAGGCCTCGTTTCATGCCTGCTCCCTTTTGCGTAGGTGTAAGAATAGAAAGGATTCTACGCTGTCGCCATGTCTTGCCGATGAGTGGTTCAGTGGCGGTTATGAACGGTTTCCCCCCGGGTTTGGCTGTGAGAAAAATCACTGTTGAGCCCGATTGCGGCAGGTCTGGAATGACCGGGCAGCGTTTGACCGGTTTGCAGAGCAATATTAGACAAAGTCCAATCATTGAACTAAAATAAAAAGCCAATGGAAGCAATATCTTATGATCGTCCGTCGCTGATCGCGCTGCTGCGCAAGCACGGTATCGCACCCACCCACCAGCGTCTGGAAATCGCCCAGGTCCTGTTTGGTCGATGTCATCACCTGTCTGCCGACCAGATACTCGCCATGGTCAACGAGCGGCATGCCGAAACTTCCAAGGCGACGGTTTACAACTCACTGAATCTGTTTCGGGACCGCGGCCTGATTCGTGAAGTCATTGTGGATCCGAAGCGGGTGTTCTATGACCCGAATACCGAGCCGCATCACCACCTTTATAACGTCGATACCGGCGAGATCACCGATATCGAGTCCGCAGCGCTTTCGGTGAGTGGACTGCCGGAATTGCCGCCCGGCATGGTGACCGAAGGGGTGGATATCATCGTCCGCGTGCGCGCCAGCGCAGCGTCGCTGGGGTAGAATACGGCCCTTTCCGCAGTTGCGGATTCCCTGTTTCGCCGGAATAGCTCAGTTGGTAGAGCAGCGCATTCGTAATGCGAAGGTCGTAGGTTCGACTCCTATTTCCGGCACCAAAAAAACGGCCCCGAATATTCGGGGCCGTTTTCATTGGCGGGAGGGTATACCCGGCCTGATCCGCTAACTATTTGTTTTTATTGAATATTAAAGAACGCCGGAAATGCCGCCGTCGAGGTTGATGCTGGTGCCGGTGACATAGCTGGCCGCATTCGAGGCGAGGAAGGTGATGACGTTGGCGACTTCCTGCGCTTCGCCCACCCGTTTCATCGGGATGTCCTTGCTCAGCTTGCCGTAATAGTCGTCGGGGCTGGTGCCGTCCTGGGTGAAGCGGCGCTCGTGCTGTCCCGATTTGATCTTGCCGATGCAAATTGTGTTGACGAGGATGTTGTCAGGCGCAAATTCCTTCGACAGTGCTTTGGTCATGGCCAGACCTGCCGCGCGGGATATCGATGTGGGGTAGGACTCTGCCGCCGGCTGTTTCGCGCCGGAGATGGTGATGTTGATGACACGTCCGCCGCCCTGCTTTTTCATATAGGGGATGGCAAGACGGGTGCAGCGGATGGCGCCGAAGACTTTCAGTTCGAGATCGGCCGCCCATTCCTCGTCCTGCAGTTCGAGGAATTTGCCGCGCTTCGAGGTGCCGGCGTTGTTGACGAGGATGTCGATGCGGCCGAATTTCTGTACGACTTCATCAAAGAAACGCTTGATGTCAGCGGCTTTGCTCATGTCGGCGGACACTGCGAGGACTTCACCGCCGGCCTTGGTAATTTCCGCCGCAGTGGCATCCAGCAGGGCTTTGCCGCGGGCGCAAATGGCCACTTTGGCGCCTTCGCGAGCCAGGGTCATTGCGGTGGCCTTGCCAATGCCTTCGGTGCCGCCTGTCACGATCGCAACCTTGCCCTTGAGTCCGAAATCCATTTTTGTCCTCCACAATCCAGAAAAAGAGCGCGCATTGTAGCGCCATTCCCCCGTCGGGCCTTTTATGCCCCGGATATTCGTCGTAGGATATTCCCGACCCTCCGACCCCGGCCTGCCGCCGGCGGCGAAGTCGACCAACTGGAGATTCTCATGCCCCCCGTCAGCCGCCTTTTGCTTCAAATGCAGCCGCTGCTGAATGCAGCGGCCCTGGCTCTCGGATTGGCGGTTTGCAGCGTGACCGCTCAGGCAGCGGACCGTGAGCTGACGGTTGACGAATTTTCCGTCGTCAAGCTGACCGTCAAGGCGGTGTCTGACGCACGCAGCGCCCGTACGCTGGGTCCGCAGCGTGAAGGCACCGGCGTGGTGATTGATTCCAGCGGTCTGGTGCTGACCATTGGTTATCTGGTGACCGAGGCGGACACGATTGAACTGTCGACGGCTGACGGCCGCAAATTTGCAGCCAACATGATCGGCTACGACAACGCGACCGGGCTGGGGCTGGTGAAATCACTGCAGCCGCTGCCGATCAAGCCGGTGGATTTCGGTCAATCGACGGCTGCCAACCTTCGCGACATCGTGCTGATCGTCGGTTTTGACGGTGTGGCTCCGGCCTACATCGTCTCAAAGCGGCCGTTTGTCGGTTATTGGGAATATCTGCTGGATGAAGCCATCTACACCGCGCCGGCCACAGTGAACTGGCAAGGCGCGGCGCTGCTGTCCCGTGAAGGCAAACTGCTGGGCATCGGTTCGCTGGCGGTCGGCGATGCGATCGGCCAGAGCGGCGTTCCCGGCAACATGTTTGTGCCGATCGACACGCTAAAACCCGTGCTTGGCGATTTCATCGCCAACGGCCGCGCTACCACCAAGCCGAGGCCGTGGCTGGGCGTGACATCCCAGGAAATCCAGGGCAAGGTCATCGTGACACGCGTGAGTTCCGACGGACCGGCTGAAGAGGCGGGACTGAAGGCCGGAGACATCATTGTCGGTCTCGGCGGACAGGCGCTGACCGGACAGGCGGACTTCTACACCCGGCTGTGGAAAAGCGGCGATGCCGGTGTTGAAGTGACGCTGGATGTACTCAAGGGCAACAAGATCGAACCGGTCAAGGTGAAATCCATTGCCCGCGAACTGCACTTCCGCTCGAAACCCGTTTACTGAGCACACGGCAGGCGTCAGGCCTGCCGGTCTGCGGCAGTCTAGAAGTAATCCATCCCCAGGCAGCCTGACGCCAGATCCATCTGCTCGACCAGCTTGCGGCCGACCATGTTGCGCAGCGTTTCCGTGGTGCCGCCGCCGAGGCTGCCGTAACGGGTGCCGCGGAAAAAGCGGGATACCGGGAATTCGTCGGTGAAGCCGTAACCGCCGTGTACCTGCACGGCTTCGCTGGTGACGCGGATCGACATTTCATTGGTGTAGATCTTCGCCATCGCCGCCAGCGTCGGGTCGGGGAATTTTTCGCCGGATACGGCGGCGCGATAGAGCAGGCCGCGCGCGGCTTCGATTTCGATGTACATGTCCGCGACTTTCCAGCGCATGCCCTGGAAGTCACCGATCTTTTTGCCAAACGCCGAACGCTGACGCATGTACTTCACGGCTTCCTCGAGCGCACCTTCGGCGAGACCCAGGCAGATGGCAGGGTTCAGTACGCGCTGGGTGTTGAAAGCCGACAGCAGTTTTTTCATGCCGTTGTCGCGGATCACCAGGTTTTCGATCGGCAGTTCGATGTCATCGAATACGACGTCGGACAGGTATTCGCCGCCCATGGTGTGGTAAGTCGCCTTCGCGATCAGACCTTTGGTGCCGCCCGGCACCAGCACGCAGCCGATGCCTTCAGCGCCAGGCTTGTTGTCGACGCGGGTGAAGACCACGAACATCTCGGCGATATCTGCGCGCGAGATCAATGTTTTGGCGCCGCGCAGGATCACACGGTCGCCCTTGATCGTGCAGTTGGTCTTGTAGTTGGGTACGTCGGTGCCGGCATCCGGCTCGGTCATGCAGATGGCGAGCATGGCTTCGCCGGTGGCGACGCGCGGCAGGATGCGGCGCTTGATTTCCTCGGGTGCAAACGTCGAGATGACGCGGGTCTGGGTGCCGACTTCGCCCAGCGCCCCCATCGCCGTGACGTAACAGACTTTGCCGATTTCCTCGAGCACCAGCACGGTGTCGAGAATGGAGAGGCCGGAACCGCCATATTCCTCTGGAACCGCCATGCCGAGCACGCCGATTTCGCCGAGGCGTTTCATGTTCTCGGCGGGCCATGTGCCATCGAGGTATTTGATCGCGCGTGGTGCAAATTCCTGCTGGCAGACCTTGCGTACGGTATCGACAAAAGCGCGTTGTTCTTCGGAAATCGAGAAATCCATGATGGGCGGTCTGTGTGAGTTGAAAGGTGTTGGAAAGGGTTTTGTAATCAGTGCCAGTAAGGCGGGTAACCGGAATTCCTGGATTCCGCATCAAGCCGTCGCAGCAGGGCATGCCATTCAAGGACGCCGTATGGGCGGCGGGTGCCGGGCTGGTAGAGATTGGCGGTGTGGGCGATGACTTCGTCCGGCGGCAGCACGATGTCCTGCCCACCGGCCAGCGCATCCACCTGCGCGCGGCACGACAGTTCCAGCTGATACATGGTGTTGAAGGCCTGCTGGACGGTGGCGCCGCAGGTGAGCAGGCCGTGGTTGCGCAGCATCATGGCGTCGTGATTGCCAAGGTCGCGCACCAGGCGCTCGCGTTCCGCGAGGTCGATCGCCGGGCCTTCGTAGTCGTGATAACCCAGGTGCCCGACAAACCGCATTGAAGTCTGAGTCATCGGCAGCAGTCCGCGTTTCATCGAGCACACGGCCATGCCGGCGCGGGTGTGCGTGTGCATCACGCATTTCACGTCGGGGCGCGCCCGGTGGATGGCGCCGTGAATCACATAACCCGATTTGTTGATGCCGTAATCGGTGTCGGGTTTCCACAGGATGTTGCCTTCGAGATCAATCTTGACCAGGCTGGAAGCGGTGATTTCCCTGTAAAGCAGGCCGTAGAGGTTGATCAGGAGGTGATCTTCATCACCGGGGATGCGCGCGGTGATGTGGTTGTAGATCAGGTCGGTCATGCCGTAGACGTCGGTCAGCCGGTAGCAGGCGGCGAGATCAAGCCGCGTTTGCCATTCCTCGGGGCTTACCTCATCTTTGATGCTGCGGAACTGCGTTGAATAATTGGCGGTCAAAGGCTTGTCCAGTACAGGTCGATTCGGGTGCGTCCGAGAGGAAAAAGCGGCAGGGCAGAGGGGCTGATTATATATGGGGGGTGCGCCGTTTGACTGGTACGGTTCCGTATCCTAGACTTGCGTTCCCTCTCTGGGGGAACCCGGTTTTTATCCCTGCAGACTATCCACTTTTCATTCGGAAATTCATGAGCCAAACCGCAAAAAACGCCGCTGTTGCCGGCAAGGAACACTGGACCCGCAAGGGCGATGTCAAACTGTTTCTGTGGGAAAAAGCTGCTGTTGACGGCAAAGGTGCAAACGGCACGGTGCTGTTCGTGCACGGTTCGTCGATGGCCTCGCAGCCGACCTTCGACCTGCATGTTCCCGGCCGTCCGGATTCTTCGGTGATGGACTGGTTCGCCGAGCGCGGTTTCAATACATGGTGCGTTGACATGGAAGGTTACGGCCGCTCCGACAAGTCACGCGACATCTATTTCGACATCGCCAATGGCGCCGACGATCTTGAGGCGGCGAGCGACTACATCATGAAGACCACCGGGGCGAAACAGTTCCTGGTTTACGGGATTTCGTCGGGTGCGTTGCGCGCGGCGATGTTTGCGCAACGTCATCCGGATCGGGTGTCGCGTCTGGCGCTTGACGCTTTTGTCTGGACCGGCAAAGGCAGTCCGACGCTGCAAGAGCGCGCCAAAAAACTCGATCAGTGGCGCTCGATGAAACGTCGTCCGATCGACCGCGCATTCATGCATTCGATTTTTACCCGCGACCATCCCGGCTGTGCCGAACAAAGCGTCATCGAGGCGTTTGCCGACGAAGTTCTCAAGCTTGATGATTCGGTGCCGACCGGAACTTACCTCGACATGTGCGCCAATCTGCCGGTGGTGGACCCGGCCAAGATCAAGGCGGCAACGGTGATCATGCGCGGACAGTGGGACGGTATCGCAGGCATGGAGGATCTTCTGGAATTTTTCAATCGGCTCCCCAATCCCGACAAGGCTTTTTCGGTGATGGCCGGCATTTCACACGCCAGTTTTCAGCAGATTAATTACCGCACGGTGTACCACATACTGCACTCATTTTTTACACAGCCTGAGCCGATTTATCGGGGGTGATGCCGGGCCATGGAGCGGTTCCCGTGAACTGTTACACTGGCTCTGCAGCGTCCTCGACGGCGTTGCGTAC
>JBIIZE010000067.1:0-8172 GCA_044346435.1 Burkholderiales bacterium | reverse complement strand
TGAACGTATTGTTCCCAGCCGCCTTCCAGTTCGAAGTGCGCCAGTGCTTCAAATGCTGAAGCCGGACCGCCTTTTTCGAGTTTGCGCCATTGTCCCCAGCGTTTGTCGAGCAGGGTCATGAAGGCCTTGCGGTCGATCACCTGATTCATGAAAGTCATGCCCGGCGGCAGCACGCTTTTCAGTGGCAGGCTGGATTCCGCTTCGATGCAGGCGATGCGGTCGGGATTGAGCAGGGTGAAGGGATTGCCGTTGCCGAGAAACAATGTGCCGCGGGTAAAGAGTTCACGCGGCTTCAGCTTGTTGACCACCTCAAGGGCGAGTTTTGCGGTCACCTGGTGATAGTCACTCTTGACGCCGTTGGTGTTGAGGATGGTCAGTTTGATTGACATGGCGCGAGCTTACCGGAACTCCGGTGATCAGCGTTTTTTCTTCGCGTTTTCCTTTTTGTACATCTTCTCGACGGTCTCCTCTTCGATCTTGTAGTACGCCTCGAGGCCGATCAGGTCTTCGATCTGCTTGCGCGCGGTGATGTAATCCTTGCTCTTGATGCCGGTGTAGTCGCCAGTCTTTCGTAATTCCAGCAGCGCCTTGCGCATGAAGTGGAACTGCACGCCGACCGAGAGAATGGCGTCGATGCTGCCGGCATAACCCATGTCTTCAAGCTGCTTGAATGAATACAGCGGCCGGCCGTCGCGGTTGCCGCGGCTTTGCACGTAGACCATCGGCAGTTTGCATTCCTTCGGCGCGCGTTTGGTTTCTTCGGGCGTGCGCGGGAAGATCAGGCCCATGTCGGCGCCCTGGTCGCGCGACATCAGCATGCGTTTGACGGCTTCCTTGTAACCCTGTTCGCGGCAGGCGTCGGAGCGGGCGATGATCACAAAATCCTTGTCGGTCTTGTCGCGCTGCTCGCAGGCCATGCGGATCTTGTCGCGGAATTCGTTGAAGGGAATGTTGTGCGCGACATAGGTGTGGTAGTGCGCGCGCTTCGGAAACAGCTGGTCCTCGATGTGCACGCCGGCAATACCGGCGCGGATGCATTCACGCACGGTGCGCATGGTGTGCAGCGGTTCGCCCCAGCCGGCGCCGGCATCCATCACCACCGGGATGTTCACCGCATTGGCGATATTGCTGCCGACGGTCAGTTGTTCATTCATCGACAGCAGCGGTTCGCTGATCGTGGTGCTGCCGCCGGTGACAAAGCCGCCGTTGTAGATGGTCTTGAAGCCGACGCTTTCGGCGAGGCGTGCGGTCAGCGGGTCGTGTACGGCGGGCAGTTCAAGGAATTTGCCGGCTTTGACGAGGGCGCGGAGTTGGGTGGTTGCGCGTTTCATGAATATCCTTTCAGCGGAAATGGCGATCGGGCGACCTGCGCATGATAGCCAGCCCGTCGGCGTTAAGGCTTCTGCGGTCCGCATGTTGCCCATCGGCGCCTGATAGGCAGCGCGTGTTGCGGGAAAATTTTGTAAGCTTTTGTTTTTATTGAATTATTTTTGTGGCTGTAACGGGCGCTACTTTCTGAAGGTGAAGCCGGCACTGACAACTGCTGCTCGCATGTCGGAGTGCCTCCCGCGATGCATCTGGTTGCAGATGCCAGCCAATCGCCCGTCTGGCTTTGGCGCTGCCGCAACTGTATTAATATCGGGAGAGGGCGCGTGGTTTGCTGTTGTGCAAACCGGTGGCTCTGTTTGGAACTCTTGAATCTGACTCTGGAGCGTTGATGAAGACTGCAACAAACCGCGTGCGCGGCGTTGAACACGATATCGTGCAGACACCGCAGGTTGGCGATGTTTCGCCTTACTACGAGCCGCAGGGCAATGAGGTGGCGATTTTCGAGGCCGCGTACAAACGCCGGCTGCCGATCATGCTCAAGGGGCCGACCGGCTGCGGCAAGACGCGGTTTCTGGAATACATGGCATTTCAGCTGAAGCGTCCGCTGGTGACAGTGTCCTGCCACGAAGATCTGACCAGTTCCGATCTCGTCGGCCGTTTCCTGCTCGAAGGTTCGGATACTGTCTGGCAAGACGGCCCGCTGACGCGCGCGGTAAAAGCCGGCGCCATCTGCTATCTCGACGAGATTGTCGAGGCGCGTACCGACTCCACCGTGGTGATCCATTCGCTGACCGATCACCGCCGCAAGCTGACCATCGAGAAAAAGGGCCAGGAAATCGACGCGCATGAGGATTTCATGCTGGTCATTTCGTACAACCCCGGCTACCAGACCGTGCTCAAGGACCTGAAGCCTTCGACCAAGCAGCGTTTCATCGCGATCAATTTCGATTTCCCGTCAGAGGATGTCGAGAAAAAAATCCTGGTCAAGGAAGTGCCGGGCACCAAACCGGAGGTCGCCGAGAAGCTGGTTGCCATCGGCCGCAAGGCGAGGCTGCTGAAGGACCATGGCCTGGAAGAGTCGACGTCGACCCGCGCGCTGGTCTATGCCGCGAACATGATCAGCGCCGGACTGGATCCGGTAGTGGCCTGTCAGGTGGCGATGGTCAATCCGATCACCGACGACGCCGAGTTGTCCGATGCGCTGATGGAAATCGTCAACGCACACTTTGCCTAACGCCGGATAAGCGGATGCAGGTTTCGGGCATGGCGCTGCAATGCGCCATGCATCGTCTGTATTTGCCCTGATGCCATGAAATACACCCCCACCGTTGAGCAGACCTTTGCAGAGTTCAAAGAACTCAGCATTGCTGCGTACAAAGAAGTCGAAGCGGTGCTGCCGGCAATCGCGCCGTATGGCGAAGCCGATACGCTGTATTGGCTGGAAGCCTGCAAGGCGCTGTACAGCTTCGAACGTGATGCCGGGCGCGCGTTCATCCGCGGCAGCCTGGAAGCGGAGCAGGTCTCGGAGGAAGTGCGGCCGTGGACCGGTCAGGCGCTGGCCTTCATGCAGTGGCGGGCCTCTTGGCGTGCGCTGGAGGGCTTCATGGCCAATGTCGCACGCGCTTACGGTTCGCTCGGTCATGCCGGCGAAAAACGCTGGGCGGAAATCGGTTTTTCCTGGTGTGCTCGACAGATTGAAAGCGGCGCGGCTTATTTCTCGATGCCGGTACTGGAACTCTCGGGCCGCCTCGGCGGCATTACCGCGATCGAGCAGATCGCCGGTCCGGCCGAAGAGCTGTATGAATCGCGCAAGCTGATGCTGGGCACTTATCTGATCGGCGCGGTACGCGTGCGTAACCTGCTCGGCGCGCAGGCGATCCTGCCCTGGGCATCGCGCGGTGCCGACATCCTGCAGACGGGGCGCAATCGCGGTGAAGCCTATTTCCGGCTCGAGTCCGAGGAAAGCCTGTCGATGCTGCTGGAGCATCTGCCCGGCTACCGGCTGACCGACCGCAATCGCCTGCTGGCTATGCTGCTGGATGTCTGGTTCGGCGGCGAATTCGATCTGAAAGAAAGCACCTGGTCGCCGGAAAAGGGCCGTCCTTTCATCGAGACCGACGGCCGCAGCATTTATTTCCCGGCGGTGATGGCTGACCGCGAAGAGGCGATTCTCGCGCTGCTGCATACCGCGGGTCACATGCGTTATCGCACCTTTGAGCGTACGGCGCTGGAACAGATGTTTGTCGAGGCCGGGGTGGAGTTACCGAAGAGCGGCGCGGTTTCCTGGGCGCCGCTGTTCATCAAATACGGTGATGACGCACTGCGCTTCCAGTTGTTGTTCGATATCTGCGAAGACCTGCGTATTGATGCCGGCGTGCAGCGCAATGTGCCCAATTACCTCAAGCGCTTGCGCAATGCGGCGCGCATGCTCAACACGCGGCATGCCGATTCTGCGGCTTATTACGACCTCGCGCTGGAAAGCATCGAAGCGGCGCTGACGGCCCTCGACGGCGGCACAGTCGATGAACGTTTTGCGGCGCTGCTGGTTCCCGGTGCCACGGTGGCTGATGCCTATCGTGCAGCGGCGAAACTCTATGCGGGCAGCACGCTGCCCGCAGTGACTGATCTGGAAGCCTTCCAGGCGGCTTACCTTCCGGGACGCAGCCCCAACGCGACGCGGCTGGCGCATCCGCAGGAAACCGACGAGCAATCCGACCAGCAGCAGGCCGGCGCCGAGCAGCAGGACCAGCAGCAGGAAGAGGGCGGCGAAGAAACCGAAGCCTCCAAAAACGCCGAATCCGGTGAGCAGCAGGAGGACGGCGAAAAGCAGGAAGTGCCGAGCTACGGCGATTCTTCCGGGCAGTCGGCGCGGGCTTCCGGCCAGAGCGACAAGGAAGGCCCCAACACCGGCAGCAGCGACAAGGGCATTCCCTATCCGGAGTGGGATTACCGCGAGTCGCGTTACAAGCGCAACTGGAGCTGGGTGCAGGAAAAACGCCTCGCCGAATCGAATATGGGCGAGACCAACCGCCTGATGAAGCAGTATGAGATGGCACTGAAGCGGTTGAAGAAGGCGATCCAGTCGCAGAAGCCGACGCGCGCCGCGCCGCTGACGCAGCAGATGGACGGCGACGACATGGACCTTAATGCGGTGGTGTCCTTTGTCGCGGAAAAACGCGCGGGGCAGTCGCCGCGGCCGGCGATCTACAAGCGGCGCGAGATCCGCCAGCGCGAAGTGGCGGTGACGCTGCTCGCCGACATGTCGACATCGATCATGCAGCATCTGCCGGAAGGCGGCGGCCGGTTGGTCGACCGCATCCGTGCCGGGGTTCTGCTGTTTGCAGAAAGCCTGGAAGAAGTCGGTGATGCCTATTCGATTGCCGGTTTCTGCTCGAAATACCGTGACAACGTCAGCTATTACACGCTGAAGGGTTTTGATGAGCATATGTCCGACGACATCCGCGCGCAGATCGGCGGCATGTCGGGGCGCCTCGCAACGCGCATGGGTGCGGCGATCCGCCATGCCACGGCATCCTTCGAAGGCGTCGAGAGTCGCCGGCGTCTGCTGCTGTTGTTATCCGACGGCCGCCCCGAGGACTACGACGACGGCGGCGACCGGCGTTATCTGCACGAAGACACGCGCATGGCGGTGAAGGAGGCGGTGGCCAAGGGCGTGCATCCGTTCTGCGTCACGGTGGACACCATGGCCAACCAGTATCTGCCGCAGATCTTCGGGCCCGGGCATTACCTCGTGCTTGATCACATCAACAGCCTTCCCAACAAGCTGGCGGAGATCTATCTGCGGTTGCGGCGCTGACGCGATGAGGCGCAAAATGGCCTCACTATGCTGAACAGCGATCTCATCGACATTCTGATCCGTCTGGGCGCGGCGCTGGCTGCAGGCGGCATGATCGGCCTCGAGCGCAGTTATCACGGCCGTCCTGCGGGCTTCCGCACGCACACGCTGGTGTGTCTTTCCTCGGCGCTGCTGATGCTGGTGACCGTCTATGAAAGCCAGTGGTTCATCCCTCACGGCACCTCGCGGGTGGTGGTGGATCCGACACGCATGGCGCAGGGCATCATGACCGGCATCGGTTTTCTCGGCGCGGGTGTGATCATGAAGGAAGGGCTCGCGGTGCGCGGCCTGACCACGGCGGCGTCGATCTGGGTGACTTCCGCCATCGGCATCCTGTTCGGCATCGGTTTCTGGATACCGGCGATGCTGGCAGTGGCGGCGACGTTGGGCACGCTGTCGTCCTTCCGCTGGATCGAGAGCCGGATGCCGACCGAGTTCTATGCGCAGTTCCGGGTGCAGTTCCGCCGTGCGGATGCGATGCCGGAAAAAGCGCTGCGTGATCTGGTCAAGCAGTACGGCTTTTCAGTCGCCAACCTGAACTACGTGCTGACCAAGGATGGCGAGCGCTTTGAATACCGCATGGTGTTGCGCACTCTTGATCAGTCCAATACACCGAGGCTGGCCGATCACCTCGGTAAGGAGCCTGCGGTGGTGGAGTTCCGGATTGCTCCTATCGGTTCCTGACCGGCAGTCCGCAATGCGGCGCTGATCTGCGGGGAGTTTGATTTGACTCAATGCCGGCGCTTTCCACGGCCGACCCAATTGCGGCACAATAACCCGCACCGTTTATGTCTGAGAGGAGACTGGATATGGGACACACACTGGAACAGTTCGCAGCGCAATGCCATGACTTTATCAAGGCCGAGCCGGGTCCTGCCGGACGCAAAAAGGTCGCGGCGCTGCTGCAGGAAGTGCTGAAAGACAAAGCGTTCATCGACAAGCATGTTGATCCCAGCGTCGGTGAGCGCAAAATCCTTTACGAAGATCCCGAGTTCGGCTTCTGCATCCTTGCCCACGACTACACCGATGCCAAAACCAGTGATCCGCACGATCATGCGCATTCCTGGGCGATTTACGGGCAGGCCCGCGGCGAGACGCAGATGCGCGATTACCAGTTGCTGGAAGCTGCAAGCGCAGACAAGCCGGGCAAGGTCAAGGAGACGCGTTCCTACAAGCTGACCCCGGGTATCGCCCATGTCTACAACGAAGGCGACCTGCATTCGCCGAAGCGTGTCGGACCGACCAGCCTGATCCGCATCGAGGGCACCAATATGGCGAAGGTCAAACGCTTCAAGTATCAGCCGGTCTGACCGGCATTCAGCAATGAAAAAGGCTGCCCTCGGGCAGCCTTTTTGTTTGCCGGATCGGCAGGTGTCAGTGTTTTGCGTCGGCAGGGATTGTCGGCAGCGGGCCGGTGGCGAGGTTGTGCAGGTGGCGTTTGCGTACCAGCATCATCGATAGCGATACGAACAGTCCGAACATGGTAATGACCCAGTAAATCGACATGTCGAGTTTGATTAGCAGGGCATAGAGTCCGAGCATCGCGAGGATCGACAGGTTTTCGTTGAAGTTCTGCACGGCGATGGAATGGCCGGCGCCCATCAGGATGTGACCGCGGTGTTGCAGCAGCGCATTCATCGGCACCACAAAAAATCCGGCCAGACCGCCGATGATGATCAACAGCGGGATGGCGACCGCAATCGAGCTGACGAAATTCATTGCAATGACGATCAGCCCCATGGCAATGCCGACGGGGACGACGTTGACCGCACGGTTCAGCGGCACCACCTTGGCGGCAATGATTGAACCTGCGGCGATGCCGACGGCGCAGATGCCCTGCAGCATGGTGGCCTTCGACAGCGTGTAACCCAGTGCGACCTCGGCCCATTTCAGCACGATGAATTGCAGCGTTGCGCCCGCGCCCCAGAACAGCGTGGTGGTCGCCAGTGAAATCTGTCCCAGCTTGTCGGTCCACAGCAGTTTTACGCAGTGTGCAAATTCGCGGATCAGGTAAATCGGATTTTTGTTGGGCGCCCGGTGGTCGACGCCGGTATCCGGGATATAGAGGTTGAACATCGCGGCCACGCCGTAGAACAGCATGATGATGGCGATGGCCGCTTCGGCCGGGGTATCGACGCCGGTGTCGATGAACGGTAGATCGATCGACAGCAGCTTGCCTGACACGGTGGCGCTGATCAGCACACCGCCGAGCAGCGTGCCGATGATGATCGAGCTGACGGTCAGGCCTTCGATCCAGCCGTTGGCGACCACCAGTTTGTGGTGGGGCAGGTATTCGGTGAGGATGCCGTATTTCGCCGGCGAGTACGCCGCCGCACCGAGGCCGACGACGGTGTAGGCGAGCAGGATGGGCAGGTAATCGGGGGCGCCGGGAATCTCCCAGAGCTCATGAAAGAACATCAGCAGGCAACCCACGACCTTGATCGTGTTGGTGATGAACATCACCCGGCCCTTGGGCATGGAGTCGGCAAATGCGCCCACAAACGCCGCAAATACGACATACGACATCGTGAAAAAGAACTTCAGCAGCGGCGTCATCCATGCCGGAGACTCCATCTGTATCAGCAAGGCAATCGCCGCTACGAGCAGCGCATTGTCGGCCAGCGACGAAAAAAACTGCGCCGCCATGATGATGTAAAAACCGAAGGGCATGAATCAGGAGGGCGGGTGTGCGCCTGAAGGGGTCCGGAATGCGCTGTGTGGTGTCGGCGGTGTGTTTGCGGCGCCCTGCGGCCGGGATCTTCTCAGTAACGGTCTTCTGCAGGACGGTCAAAATAAGGTGACCGCGGCTTTATACCATAGTTCTGCGGCGGTTATCGATACGGGGGTTGCACCCTGACGCAGGGCTGGAGGCGGCCGGATGCGCTGCGCGGCCCGTCCCTATTTCCGGCTTTTTTGGCGACCCTCTAACGGGTAGTATCAGTCTTTCGTCAATTCATTGCCTGCCCCCCCCCTTTTTTTTAGCCAAT
>JBIIZE010000066.1:0-8173 GCA_044346435.1 Burkholderiales bacterium | reverse complement strand
AAGCGGTAAGCAGCGAGATTCAATACAGGCATGTCATCACCATGGTTGGTAGCATAAGCGGTCTTGCCGATGCCGTAATCCCGGCCAACCGCCGCGCCAAACAAAAAGCCGCCCGCAGGCGGCTTAGTGAAACTTTGGTGGAGTGGAGGAGGATCGAACTCCCGACCTCCGCATTGCGAACGCGGCGCTCTCCCAGCTGAGCTACCACCCCGTAAAGAGGGCGGAATTCTACCTGCTTGGGTGGGACGCGGCAAATAGCGCCCAGAATCATGGGGATATAATGTTTTTCGCCCAAAAGGAGAACCTGCCTTGAACATCAAGCCCCCTTACGGATACCAGGACATTGTGCCGCTGGCCAAAACCCAGCGGGTGCAGTTGCAGGAAGCCCGCAAGCTGCCGGCGCAGTTTCGCGGTCTGAGCGCATTTCCGCTGTCGTTCAGTGAATTCGCACCGGCGATCCGCGACTATCCGGCGGTGTTCATTTCCGGCGATGCCGGCAAATCCTTCGTGACGATGATCCTGCTCGGCGTTGAAGCGCAGCAGAACCTGTTTGTCGACGCCAACGACGTCTGGGATACGGCAACCTACCTGCCGGCTTATGTGCGTCGCCATCCCTTCTGCATGACCCGGGTGTCGGTCAACGGCCAGGAACAGGCCGACCGCATCGCCTGCGTGGAAAAAAATGCCATACAAGCCAAAGGCACCGCGCTATTCGACGACAAGGGCGAACCGCTGCCGGTATGGGACGGGCTGCGCAAACTGTTGTTCGAATTCGAGGCTGATCTGGCGCGCAGCGAAGAAATGGCGCGCAAGCTGCAGGAACTGCAATTGCTGGAACCGTTTTCAGCACAGGCACTGCCCAACGGCGAACAGGCGATCACGCTGACGGGGATGTACCGCGTGTCCGAAGAACGCCTGCATGCCCTGCCGGCAGATACGCTGAAGGAATTGGCACGCAACGGCGTGCTGGCGCGGATTTATCTGCATCTGCTGTCGCTGGGCAATTTCCAGCGTCTGCTGGATCGCCGTGCCGCCCGCCGCGGCCGGGAAAACCCCGCAGCGAAGATCAATCCGAAAACACTGAACTGACGCCGGTCAGCGCGGGCGGGTCAGCGACCAGGCGAGCAGGCCGGCGCCGGCGAGGATCATCGGCAGCGACAGCCACTGGCCCATGGTCAGGCCGAGGGCGAGTAATCCAAGAAAACTGTCGGGCTCACGCGTGTATTCGACGCCAAAACGGAATACGCCATATCCGATCAGAAACAGCGCGGAGGCCGCACCGCGCGGCCGCGGTTTCATCGTGTACCAGAACAGCAGCGCAAACAGCAGCAGCCCCTCCAGCACAAATTCATAGAGCTGCGAGGGATGCCGGGCAATGCGGTCGACATTGGGGAACACCATCGCCCAGGGCAGATCCGTGGAACGACCCCACAGTTCGGCATTGATGAAATTACCCATGCGTCCCGCCGCGAGACCGAGCGGTACCAGCGGCGCAATGAAATCAGTGATACGCAGCCAGTCCTGGCGACGGCTGCGCGCAAACCACAGCATTGCAATGACCACGCCAAGAAAACCGCCGTGGAAAGACATGCCGCCTTCCCAGACAAAAAAGATTTTCCAGGGCGCGACCAGATAATCGCTGAACTTGTAAAACAGCACATAACCCAGGCGCCCGCCGAGGATGGTCCCCAGAATGCCGAAAAACAGCGCATCGTCGAGGTCGGCTCGCGTCCACACGCCTCCCGGATTGCGGTCGATGCGATAACGGCCAAGAATCCAGATCAGGGCGAAACCGAGCAGGTACATCAGGCCGTACCAGCGCAGGGCCAGCGGCCCGATCTGCAACGCCACGGGATCAAATTGTGGATGTACGAACATGGGGGAATTGCGGGGGATACGATAAAATGAGCGACCTATTATACGTGCCCTGCGTCGTCGCCCGGATTGCCGTCGCCGTCGCCTTCAATGGAGAATTTTCATGCCGCTCAATAAACGCAGCCAGTTGATCACCGCCGGTGTCGCGCGCTCGCCCAACCGGGCTATGCTGCGTGCCGTGGGATTCGGCGACGGCGATTTCAAGAAACCCATCGTCGGCGTCGCCAACGGCCATTCGACGATGAACCCCTGCAACGCCGGCATCCAGCCGCTGGTCGACCGCGCGATGGACGCGCTGAAATCCGCCGGCGCGATGCCGCAGGTGTTCGGCGTGCCGACCATCACCGACGGCATCGGCATGGGCACCGAGGCGATGAAATATTCACTGGTGTCGCGCGAAGTCATCGCCGACTGCATCGAAACCTCGGTCAATGGCCAGTCAATGGACGGCGTGCTGGTCTGCGGCGGCTGCGACAAAAACATGCCGGGCGGGATGATCGCGATGCTGCGCATGAACGTGCCGGGCATTTATGTTTACGCCGGCACCATCAAGCCCGGCAAATGGAAAGGCCAGGACCTGACCATCGTCAGCGCCTTTGAAGCGGTCGGCTCCTACGCCGCCGGCAAGATGAGCAAGGCCGATTTCATCGGCATCGAAAAAAATGCCTGCCCGTCAGTGGGCGCCTGTGGCGGCATGTACACCGCCAACACGATGTCATCGTCGTTTGAAGCGCTGGGCATGAGCATACTCGGCTCCTCGCAAATGGCCTCCCCGGATCCGGAAAAAGCCGATTCGGCCGCGTATTCGGCAAAGGTGCTGGTCAACGCGATCAAACAGAACATCCGGCCGCGCGACATTGTCACCCGCAAGTCGATTGAAAACGCGGTCGCGCTGATCATGGCGACCGGCGGCTCCACCAATGCGGTACTGCATTTCCTCGCCATCGCACACGCTGCACAGGTCAAGTGGACCATCGATGACTTCGAGCGCATGCGCCGCAAGGTGCCGGTGCTGTGCGACCTGAAACCGTCGGGCCGTTATGTCGCCGTCGATTTCCATCGCGCCGGCGGCGTGCCGCAGGTGCTGAAAATGCTGCTCAAGAACGGACTGTTGCATGGCGACTGCATGACCATCACCGGCCGCACAATGGCGCAGGAACTGAAAAACATTCCCGATGCGCCGCGCGCCAATCAGGACGTGATCCGCCAGTGGTCCAAGCCGATGTACAAACAGGGCCACCTCGCGATTCTCAAAGGGAATCTCTCGCCTGAAGGTTGCGTGGCCAAGATCACCGGCCTCAAATCCCCGAAGATCACCGGACCGGCACGCGTGTTCGATTCCGAAAACGCCTGCATGAAAGCGATCATGGCGAAGAAGATCAAAGCCGGTGACGTGGTGGTGATCCGTTATGAAGGTCCGAAAGGCGGCCCCGGCATGCAGGAAATGCTCGCACCGACCGGCGCACTGACCGGCCAGGGCCTGGGCGAATCCGTGGGTCTGATCACCGACGGCCGTTTCTCCGGCGGTACCTGGGGCATGGTCGTCGGGCATGTCGCACCGGAAGCATTTGAAGGCGGCCCGATTGCACTGGTGAAAGAAGGCGATTCGATCACCATCGATGCGGACAAGCTGCTGATCCAGCTCAATGTACCGGCCAAGGAACTCGCGGCGCGCAAGAAAAAATGGAAACAACCCAAGCCGCGTTACACCCGCGGCGCGCTGGCGAAATTCGCGCGGCTGGTATCGACGGCGAGCAAGGGTGCGGTTACCGACTGACCGTCATGAACACGACCGCCACAGGTGGCCTGGCCGGCACGATACGCATCCTGCTGGCCGAGGACAACGCCGATATCGCGCGGATTGTCTCGTTTTATCTGAGAAACATGCGCAATGCCGAAGTGGTGGTATGCAGGGACGGCGGCGAAGCCATTGCGGCGATGACGCAGTCACCGGTGCGGCTTGCAGTCCTCGACGGCAGCATGCCGGTCGCGGACGGACTCACCGTGCTGCACTGGATGCGATCCCGGCAGGACCATGTCAATGTGCCGGTGATTTTTCTGACCGCCAACCACGCGCAGACTTTTGCCGATGAATGCATGGCTTCGGGTGCCCAGCTGGTGATGACCAAACCCTTCAATCCGGGCCTGCTGGTACGCCAGATCCGCAGTCTGCTGGCGCCGGACGCACCCGCCTGAAATGCATCGAAAAAAATTCAATAAAAACAATAACTTAATTAAATTTCACAAAGCTGTTCATTTTCGGGAAGGTCAACGGAGCCATCCGGAGCGGCGTTATCATGCTGACGGAAACCGGGCGGACCTCACGGCAATACCACGATAAAACCGCGCTGCATGATCTTCTGGTCCCGTAAGGCTTCAGCTACAATCGCGCCTGTTCACGAATCGCCCTTCAAGGAGTAGTCATGAGATTTGCAATCGTCGCACTGGCCGCCATTGGCGTGCTCGCTGCCGGTAATGCCGCAGCCAATGAAAAACTCGCACAATCCAGCGGCTGCATGACCTGCCACGCTGTCGATAAAAAAGTCATCGGCCCCAGCTTCAAGGAAATCGCCGCCAAATACCGCAGCGACAAAAACGCCGAAGCCAATCTGGTGAAAAAAGTGAAAGCCGGCGGTTCCGGCGTGTGGGGCCCGACCCCGATGCCGCCGAACGCGCATGTCAAAGACGACGACATCAAGACCGTCGTGCATTGGATTCTGGCGACCAAATAATTCCTGTGATCCTTCACCGGATCCGATAAAAGCCGGCAAACGCCGGCTTTTTTTTGTCCGCAATTCCTCTGCCGCCAAAATTGACTTTGACAAGACCTCCCCCGATAATGAACAAATTCCTTTCAGTAACAACAAGTTAAATGAGATTTGCGGGTTGCGGGATCACTCCTGCGCCCGCATAAAACCTGGAGCCTGACATGCACAAACACCCGATACGATCCATTGCCGTGGCACTGACCGCCGCCCTACTCGTCGCGGCCTGTGGTCAGGAAGCACCACCGCCCGCACCCAAGGCCGAAGCCCCCAAGGCGCCGGAAGTACTCACCGTCAAAATCGGTTCGGCATCGCCGCTCACCGGTCCGCAGGCGCACATTGGCATCGACATCCGCAACGGCGTTCAACTGGCGATTGAGGATGCCAACGCCGCCAACATCGAAATCGGCGGCAAAAAAGTGAAGTTCGAGATGGTCGCGGAAGACGATGAAGCAAATCCGACCAAGGCAACAACGGTTGCGCAGAAACTGGCCGACGCCAAAGTGGCGGCCGTGATCGGCCACTTTAACTCCGGCGCCTCGATACCGGCCTCGAAGATTTATTCCGATGCCGGCATTCCGCAAATTTCGCCGTCATCCACCAATCCCAAATATACCGAGCAGGGTTTCAAGACGACCTTCCGCGTTGTCGCCCATGACGGCCAGCAGGGTCCGACGCTGGCGCGGTTTGCTGCAAAAACACTGCAGAGCAAATCCGTCGCTGTCATTGACGACAGCACGGCCTATGGCCAGGGTCTCGCCGACAACTTCGAAGCCACCGCCAAAACACTGGGCATCAAAGTCGTCGCTCGCGAACACACCACCGACAAGGACACCGACTTCAAGGCGATCCTGACCAAGATCAAGGGCAAAAAACCCGACTTGATCATGTTCGGCGGCATCGACCCGCAGGCGGCGCCGATGATCAAACAGATGAAGGACCTGGGCATCAAGGCCAAATTCATCGGCGGCGACGGCATGCAGACGCCCAACTTCATCAAACTCGCCGGCGATGCCTCAGAAGGTGCGATGGCCTCAATCCCCGGTCTGCCGAAAGACCAGATGCCCGGCGGCAAAACCTTCCTCGAAAAATACAAGGCGAAGTTCAACCAGGAAGTCGAACTGTTTGCGCCCATGGGTTATGACGCGGTGATGGTGTTCATTGATGCGATGAAACGCGCCGGCTCCACGGATCCGGCGAAGTTCCTGCCGGAAATCAGCAAGACCGGTTATGACGGTGTCATCGGCCCGATCGCCTTTGATGAAAAAGGCGACCTGAAAAACGGCCCGATCACCATTTACGTGGTCAAAGGCGGACAGTGGGAACCCCTGGAAACCGTGAAACCCGAGGCTGATGCCGGCGCCACACCCGCGGTGGCGCCTGCACCGGCCCCCGAAGCTGCGAAGAAATAAGCGACCACAACGACCACGCAACGGCACCCGCTTCGGGTGCCGTTGCCGTCTCTGAACATGGATATTTTCGCGCAGCAACTGATCAACGGCCTGGTGCTGGGCAGCATCTACGCCCTTGTTGCGCTCGGATACACCATGGTCTACGGCATTCTCGGTCTGATCAATTTTGCGCATGGCGACATCACCATGGTCGGCGCTCTGGTCGCGCTGACCATCGTTCAGGCGCTTGCTGCAGCCGGCATGCCGGCGCCGGTTGTGCTGGTCATTGCCGGCGGCGGCGCAATGATCGTGTGTGCGGCGCTGGGCCTGTCGATTGAACGCGTCGCCTACCGGCCGCTGCGCCGCGCGCCGCGGCTGGCACCTTTGATCACCGCCATCGGCGTATCGATCCTTCTGCAATATTCGGCAGCGCTGATCTGGGGAAAACAGTACATCGCCATGCCCAAGCTGCTGGAGCCCGCGGCAATCAATATTGCCGGCGCACAACTGACCACGCTGCAGCTGGCGATCTTCCTGCTCGCCTGCGCGATCATGGTCGCTTTGCTGTGGTTCATCAAAGCCAGCCGCATGGGCCGTGCGATGCGTGCGACGGAACAGAACCCGGATGTCGCCGGCCTGATGGGCGTCAACACCAACACCGTCATTGCATTCACCTTCGTGCTGGGGTCCGCCATCGGCGCCATTGCCGGGCTGATGATCATTCTCTACTACGGCATCGGCCACTACTTCATGGGTTTCATGCTCGGGCTGAAAGCTTTCACCGCTGCGGTTCTTGGCGGCATCGGCAATGTCGGCGGCGCCGTTCTGGGCGGGCTGCTGCTCGGCGTCATCGAAAGCCTGGCCTCGGGTTATATCGGCGATCTGACCGGCGGCGTACTGGGCAGCAATTACCGCGACATCTTTGCTTTCCTGGTACTGGTTCTGGTGCTGGTGCTTCGACCGTCGGGACTGCTCGGCCAGCACAGCGGAGATCGTGCGTGAACCTTGAAGCGCTGTTTACCGACCGCCGCTGGCGCTGGTTTGCCTGGAGCGCGGTGGCGCTGCTGTTGCTGGCGCTGCCCTTCATCACCGAAGCCGTGCTGGGTCGCAGCTGGGTGCGCATCATCGCCGTTGCCCTGCTGTTTGTGATGCTCGCGCTGGGGCTAAACATCGTGGTTGGTTTCGCCGGACTGCTCGACCTGGGCTATATCGCGTTTTTTGCTGTCGGCGCCTACAGTTACGCGCTGCTGGCTTCTCCGCAGTTCGCCGTACACTGGCCTTTCATGGTGCTGCTGCCGCTGGGCGCTGCCATTGCTGCGGTATTCGGCATCCTGCTCGGTGCACCGACGTTACGTCTGCGCGGCGATTATCTGGCCATTGTCACGCTGGGTTTCGGCGAAATCATCCGCGTGTTCCTCAACAACCTGAACCGTCCGGTCAATATCACCAACGGCCCACAGGGCATCACGCTGATCGATCCGCTGCAGATGGGCGGATTTTCACTGGCACAGACACACTCGTTCGCTGGGCTGACGTTTTCGCCGGTGCACAACTATTATTTTGTGTTTCTGCTGTGTGCCGCACTGTCGATTGGTTTGTCGCTGCGCCTGCAGAATTCCCGCATCGGACGCGCCTGGGTCGCGATCCGCGACGATGAACTCGCCGCCTCGGCCATGGGCATCAACACCCGTAACATCAAACTGCTGGCGTTTGCGATGGGCGCCACCTTCGGCGGCGTCGCCGGCGGCCTGTTCGCCTCGTTCCAGGGTTTCATCAGTCCCGAAAGTTTCCAGCTGATCGATTCGATCATGGTGCTGTGCATGGTGGTGCTCGGTGGCATGGGCAACGTCGCCGGCGTGGTACTCGGCGCCGTGCTGCTGACGGCGCTGCCGGAAGCGCTGCGTTATATCGGCCCCCTGCAGCAGCGCTGGTTCGGCGGTGTGCTGGTGGACCCTGCCGACCTGCGCATGCTGCTGTTCGGTCTGGCACTGGTGCTGATGATGCTGTTGCGTCCTGAAGGTTTGTGGCCCGCGCGTCGCCGCCAAACGGCTGTCGCGGCCCCGGGAAGTGCCGATGCCCGCTGACAACATCCTGTTGGCCGCCAGCGGCATCTGCAAACATTTCGGCGGACTGGCCGCGCTG
>JBIIZE010000093.1:0-7182 GCA_044346435.1 Burkholderiales bacterium | reverse complement strand
CTGAAAAGCCTGGTTGATCAACCACTTAATTTTATTGAGGAAATTATGAACAAACTGCTCGCCGCTATCATCGCCGCTGTGTTCTCGACCGTTGCTTTCGCCGCTGACGCGCCGAAAAAAGAAGAGAAAAAAGACGCCCCCAAGGCTGAGAAAAAAGAAGAGAAAAAGGCCGACAAGAAGTAATCGTCGGATTTCTCGAAAAGGCAGGGTTTCGACCCTGCCTTTTTTTCGTCCTTTTATCCCCCTCGCCCGGCCCCGGGCTCCCAGGTTGTCATTTATAAATGCGTGGGGTAATGTAATCGGGCTCGTTTGAGCCGCCGGCCCGGAATCCGGCCCGGACGCAGACATTTAACCAAGGGAGGAATCATGAAAAAGCTGCTCGCAATCGCTATTGCCGCCATGTTCGGCGCCGTTGCTGTCGCACCTGCCTACTCGGCCGAGAAAAAAGACGAGAAAAAGACCGAGAAAAAAGAAAAGAAAGCCGACAAGAAGTAACCCTTCTGTTGACTAGAAAAGCAGGGCTGCGGCCCTGCTTTTTTTATGCCCGCTGCAAACCCGGGGCCGGCGGGAAGCCGCGAATCCACGCCCGGCGATAAAATAGCCGGATGTCCAGCCCTGACCGCCAATGGAAACCCAACGTCACCGTCGCCGCCGTGGTTGAACGCGATGGCGCATTTCTTCTGGTGGAAGAACAGACCCGGGACGGCATCCGCTACAACCAGCCGGCCGGCCATCTGGAAGACGGGGAGTCACTCATCGAGGCCGTTATCCGGGAAACCCTGGAAGAATCGGCCTGCGATTTCCGTCCGGAAGCCCTGCTTGGCATTTACCAGTACCGCCAGGCCTCCAGCGACGTGACCTACCTGCGCTTTGCCTTTAGCGGAACGCTGTCCGAACCGCACCCCGGACGAAAGCTCGACACCGGAATACTGCGCGCGCTGTGGATGCCGGTTGAAGAAATCCGTGCCTGCCGTGACCGCCACCGCAGCCCGCTGCTGTTGCAATGCATTGATGACTATCTCGGCGGCCAACGCCATCCCCTGCAACTGCTGCATCACCACCACTGAGTCCGAATGTCCCGCAAACAGAAAATTGTCGTCGGCATGTCAGGCGGGGTCGACTCGTCCGTCGCCGCGCTGCTGCTGAAACAGCAGGGCCACGAAGTTGTCGGTCTGTTCATGAAAAACTGGGAAGATGACGACACCGATGAACACTGCACCACGCGCCAGGATCTGATCGACGCCGTCGCCGTCGCCGACCGTATCGGCATCGACATCGAGGCCGTCAACTTCAGCGCCGAATACAAGGACCGCGTGTTCAGCGAATTCCTCAGCGAATACCAGGCCGGACGCACGCCCAATCCGGACGTCCTGTGCAATGCCGAAATCAAGTTCAAAGCCTTCCTCGATCACGCGATGAATCTCGGTGCCGACCGCATCGCCACCGGCCACTATGCGCAAGTGCGAGAAGTCGACGGCCTGTACCAGTTGCTCAAGGCCGAGGACGGCAGCAAGGACCAGAGTTATTTCCTCTACCGGCTCAACCAGCAGCAACTGGCCAAGACCGTATTTCCGCTGGGCGACATCTACAAACGAGACGTGCGCGACATCGCCCGCCGCGAAGGCCTGCCCAATCACGACAAAAAGGATTCGACCGGAATCTGCTTTATCGGCGAACGGCCGTTCCGCGAGTTTCTCAACCGCTACCTGCCGTCCAACCCGGGCGACATCGTCACACCGGAAGGCCGGCGCATCGGCCGGCATATGGGTCTGACCTTTTATACACTGGGCCAGCGCCAGGGCCTGGGCATCGGCGGCACCCGCGACGGTGACGGTGATGCCTGGTACGTCGCGCAAAAAGACATGGCCAACAACCGGCTGGTTGTGGTGCAGGGCCATGATCATGGTTTGCTGCTGTCGGACCAGTTGACCGCCATCAACGCCAGCTGGATCAGCGGTGAACCGCCGCATACGCAATGGGTCTACAGCGCCAAAACCCGCTATCGTCAGCGCGACGCGGCATGTTCCCTGGAAGAAGCATCCAGCGGAAGCTGCGTGGTTGATTTTGCCGAGAACCAATGGGCCGTTACGCCCGGCCAGTCGGTGGTGATTTATGAAAGCCGCGTGTGTATCGGGGGCGGCATCATCGAATCAGCCCGTCCGGCGCAGCCTGCGCTGTCGATGGATGACGCCTGTCCGCCGGAAACCCTCGCCGGCAACAACTGAGCCGTTGATCAGGCCGCGGTGTCCTTGAAGGACGGACGCTGCGCCAGCTTGTCCGCCAGCCGCGCCAGATTGGGATGATTGCGCCGCCACGGCAGTTCGGGCAAGCGCAGTTCCAGCCAGCCCAGACAGCAGCCAACGGCAATATCGGCCAGCGTGAAAAAGTCACCCGCACACCACGACTTCGCCGCGAGGTCATCAGCCATCGCCTGCAGCGTACGATCAACCTTGCCCTGCTGACGGGCGATCCACTCCGGCGATTGCTGTTCGGCCCGCTTGTTTTTCTCATTCACCAGCGCAATGGCGGCATCGGTACAACCATCCGCCAGCGCCTCCCAGCGGCGCACCTGGATGCGCGGACGCTTTTCTTCAGGGATCAGCCGGTTACCGGGACTCGCGTTATCGAGATGTTCAACTATCACGCGCGAATCAAAAATCGTGTTCTCATC
The DNA here is from genome assembly GCA_044346435.1 of Burkholderiales bacterium. Classification (GTDB taxonomy): domain Bacteria; phylum Pseudomonadota; class Gammaproteobacteria; order Burkholderiales; family SG8-41. Next base: position 4,511 of record JBIIZE010000093.1, on the reverse strand, counting down.
GTCCAGCACCAGCACGGGTATCTTGCCCAGCGGGTTATAGCGAATCACTGCGCTGTCAGGCGTGTTCGGCGAGTCCTTGATGAATTCGCATTCCAGGCGTTTCTCGACAAGAACAACACGCACCTTGCGGGTATAGGGACTGGTTACCGTCCCGATCAGCTTCATCATATGGATTTTTTGCGGGGAAAAATACGTTACAAAAAGCGCGCGGATTATAGCACCGCCAACCTTGACGCCCAATGTTGCACAACGTTAGTCTTCCCCTTCCTTTCAACCGCCTGCAAAGAGGTCACACATGGGCGCCAACGAACAGTTCATCCTGTTTACCCAGCCTGGGTGAAGCAGCTGTCTCCGGGCGAAAGAGTTTCTTTCGCGCAAAAAAATTGATTTCATCGCCATTGATGTCCTGAACGATCCGGCCGGTCGCGAGCGCCTGCTCCAATTCGGCGTGCGCAATGTCCCCGTCGTTGCAAAAGGCGAGCAGTTCGTCTTCGGGCAGAACCTGGAAGATGTCGCCGAGTTCGTCGGCCTCCAGGGCACCGGTCACAAACCGCTGCCACCGGAAGAGCTGATCCAGCGCTGGGTCATGGTGCTGCGCGCTGCGCAGCGGCTGATGCGCCAGTTGCCCGATGCAAAACTGCTGGAACGGGTCATCCCCAACCGCGACCGTTCGATCCGCCTGATGTGTCACCACATCTTCCGCATCGGCGAAGCCTATCTGGAGTCGGTGGAAGGCGGTGTTGAATACGCAGTGCAGCTGGCCAACATTCCGCCGAAAGATGGCACCTATATGACCGGCGAAGAAATCGCGCGTTACGGCGACACCGTTATCGCACGGCTGGAAAACTGGTGGAACAAGCTCGAGGACAAAAGCTGTCAGCAGAAGATCAAAACCTTCTTCGGCATGCAGCCCATCCACATGCTCTACGAGCGTTCGACATGGCACAGCGCACAGCATGCACGTCAGCTCGCCGCCGTGCTCGAAAGTATCGGCATCAAACCCGACCAGCCCTTGACGCCCGGGCAGCTGGCCGGTCTGCCACTGCCCGAGAGGCTGTGGGAATAATCATTAAAAATCAGATAGTTAATAAAAACGCCGGCATCATCGATGCCGGCGTTTGTTTTACTGCAAATCCTCTTACTGCGGCTTGATGCCCGCTGCCTTGACGATCTTCGCATACAGCGCCAGATCGTCCTTGATCACCTTCGCAAACTCTTCCGGCGTATTGCCGACAAGATCGTTGCCGCCCTGCGTCGCCAGCCGATCAATCACGTCCGGCATTTTCAGTGCCTTCACCACTTCGCGATTCAGCCTTTCAATGACGGGACGCGGCGTTCCTGCCGGCGCAACAACCGCCTGCCATTGCGTCAGCTGAAAGTCCTTCAGCCCGAGTTCATTCAGGGTTGGCACATCCGGCAGCGACGAAGCACGCTTGCCACCGGTGACACCGATCGCGCGCAACTTGCCGCTGCGGATCTGCGGCACAGCGGTGATCACCGTGTCGAACATATAACTGATCTGACCGCCGAGCAGCGCCGCCAGTGCCAGCGAACTGCCGGTGTACGGCACATGAATCGATTTGGTGTTCGTCATCAGGCCGAACAGTTCACCCGAGAGATGGTTGCCGCCGCCAATGCCGGTGGAACCGTAAGTCATCTGACCCGGCTTCGACTGCAGCAGCTTGATGAAATCCGGCAGCGATTTCACCGGCGCTGCGGGAGGCACCACCAGCACGTACATGTACGACGTACCCTGGGTAATCGGCGCGAAATCCTTGAGCGTGTCGTAACCCAGCTTCAGATACAGATTCGGATTCACCGTCATCGGACCGGCATTGCCCATCAGCAGGGTGTAACCGTCGGCCGGCGCGCGGGCGACGATTTCGGTACCGATACCGCCGTTGGCACCGGCGCGGTTGTCGACCACCACCGACTGACCCAGCGCATCGGTCAGCTTCTGGCCGATGGTGCGCGTAAAGATGTCAGCCGCCCCGCCCGGCGCATAAGGACAGATAAAACGGATCGGCCGTGTCGGGTAGGCGCTTTCCGCCGCCTGCACCACACCCGAACCCAGCAGCAGTGCCATCATCAGCGTACGCATATACATTCTGTTCTCTCCGGATTCCGGTTGTTTTTCATCCGCAGCCGCGGACTGCGGGCAGAATAGCACGCACCCTGCGAGTTACGCTAAACTGCGCCCTCTACTTTCCAGAGCCGTCATTACTCCGGCAATCCGCATGAACCGCCGCATCCTGGTATCCCGATGGTGAATCCCGCCGCAGCCGCGCGTCGCGCGTTGCCCTCGGTTGATCGCCTGCTCGGCAGCGAAGCAGTCGCGGTTCTTATCGCCGCTCACGGCCGCACCCGCGTAACCGCCTTCCTGCGCCGCGCGCTTGATGCCGAGCGTGAACGCCTGGCTGCGCCTGATGCTGGCGCCTTTGATGAAATCCGCTTTCTGCAGGCTTGTGCCGTTGCACTGGAGCGTTCAGCCGCGCCTTCGCTGAAACCGGTCTTCAATCTGACCGGTACCGTGCTGCACACCAATCTCGGCCGTGCGGTTATGCCGAAAAGCGCTGCGGAGGCGGTCATGGAAGCCATGACCCGTCCGGTCAACCTCGAATTCGATCTCGCTACCGGCGCTCGCGGCGAGCGCGACAGCCACGTCGAACGCTGGCTCGCGGAACTCACGGGCGGCGAAAAAGCTGTCGCCGTCAACAACAACGCCGCCGCGGTCTATCTCGCACTGAACACGCTGGCGCTGAAACGCGAAGTGCTGGTGTCGCGCGGCGAACTGATTGAAATCGGCGGTGCCTTCCGCATCCCCGACATCATGTCGCGCGCGGGAGTGAAACTGGTTGAGGTCGGCACCACCAACCGCACACACCTCAAGGATTTTGCCGAAGCCATCACGCCGCGCACCGCGGCGATCATGAAAGTCCACACCAGCAATTACGTGGTGCAGGGTTTCACCGCGACGGTGCCCGAAAGCGAACTGGCCAAACTCGCGCATGACCACAATCTGCCCTTCATCGTCGACCTCGGCAGCGGCACGCTGATCAATCTTGAGGATTACGGCCTGCCGCATGAACGGACGCCGCGCGAGACCATCGCTGACGGCGCCGATGTGGTCACCTTCAGCGGCGACAAACTGCTCGGCGGACCGCAGGCCGGTCTGCTGGTCGGTCGTAAAGATCTGATGGCACGCATCGCCAAAAATCCGATGAAACGCGCGCTGCGCCTCGACAAACTGACGCTCACCGCACTCGATGCCGTGCTGCGTCTGTATCTGCATCCGGAACATCTGCACGAAGAACTGCCGGCACTGCGCCTGCTGACGCGCAGCACCGGTGATATCGCCGCGCAGGCAGGCCGCGTGCTGCCTGCCGTCGCCGCAGCACTGGGCAAAGACTGGAAAGTGGAAATCGCCGCCTGCAAAAGCCAGATCGGCAGCGGTGCGCTGCCGGTCGATTCACTGCCCAGCAGCGGGCTGGCCATCATTCCCGCAGAAAAAAAAGGCAACCTCAACAAACTCGCCGCAGCGCTGCGCGCACTGCCGGCACCGGTGATTGGCCACATCAAGGACGGCGCACTGATGCTTGACCTGCGCTGCCTCGATCATGAAGACGAATTCGTCGGGCAACTGCCGCACCTGAAGATCAGCAAGCAATGATCGTCGCCACCGCAGGCCACATCGACCACGGAAAAACGCTGCTGGTCAAAACCCTGACCGGCACGGACACCGACCGCCTGCCCGAGGAAAAAGCCCGCGGCATTTCCATCGACCTCGGATTCGCTTACCTGCCGCTGGCCGAAGGCGGACTGATCGGCTTTGTCGACGTACCCGGTCACGAACGTTTCATCCGCAACATGCTCGCCGGCGTCTCCGGCATTGATTTCGCGCTGCTGATCGTCGCCGCTGACGATGGTGTGATGCCGCAAACCATCGAACACCTGCAGATCCTTGATCTGCTGCGCATCGGTCGCGGCGCAGCCGTAATCACCAAAGCCGACCGTGTCGATACCGCGCGCATTGAAGAAGTGCGCGATCAGGTCAAAGCCCTGCTGGCACCGACGCTGCTCGCCGATGCGCCGATACTGCCGGTATCCGCGATCAGCGGCATCGGCATGACCGAACTGAAATCGCTGTTGCTGCGCGAGGCCGCGGCCAAAGGACAACGCAGCGCCGCCGGCCAGCATCTGCGTTACGCGATTGACCGCGCCTTCAGTATTGCCGGCAGCGGCACCGTCGTCACCGGCACGGTGTTCAACGGCACCGTGCGCAGCGGCGACAAGCTGGTGATTTCACCGGCCGGACGCGAAGTGCGCGTGCGCAGCATCCAGATTCATGGCAAGTCTGCCGCCGAAGCGCGTGCCGGCGAACGCTGTGCGTTGAACCTGACCGGCGCCGATGTGGAGTCTGTGCGGCGCGGCGACTGGGTGATGGCCGAAGCCATTCACCGGCCGACCCGGCGCATCGACGTGCGCCTGAACGTGCTGCCGGGCGAAGGCAA
>JBIIZE010000109.1:0-6669 GCA_044346435.1 Burkholderiales bacterium | reverse complement strand
ATGGGCAAAAATGACCGCAGCGGCGTTGAAATGCAGGGCGCGCTTCACAACCTCCCGTGGATAGACGCTGGTTTGCGTCAGTGTGCCGCGGAACAGTTCCTCAGATGCCACCACGCGGTGCTGGGCATCCAGAAAAACAGCGACGAAGACCTCGTGCGGCCGGGCATGCAGCAACAGGCGCAGATAGTCACGCACGGCGCCGGGCGCAGACATTGCTACGCCCGCATCCAGTTTCTCGCGCAACGTGCGCCTTGCGATCTCCAGCGCCGCCTGCAACTGCGCATATTTCGCCGGCCCGAGCCCGGGTTCGGCACAGAATGATTCATTGGCGGCGCCGGCCAATGCCGACAGCGAACCAAAGCGGACCAGTTGATCGCGTGCCAGTTCGACAGCACTTTTACCCTTGATGCCGGTGCGCAGGAAAATCGCCACCAGCTCCGCGTCTGACAGCGCCTGCGGCCCCTTGGCGAGCAGTTTCTCGCGGGGACGGTCATCCAGCGGCCAGTCGGTAATCGCCATCGTGGTTTCTCCGGGGTTTACTCCAGAACGCGCCACAAGCAGCCGCGGTTTACCCGTCGCCGGATTTGCAGTTACACTTGCCGTCCCCTTACGCCGGAAGCGCTAGGTCACTGATATGCAAAGTAAAAATGAGCGCAAAAAAGTCCTGCTCGGCCTGACCGGCGGTGTTGCCGCGTACAAGGCCGCGGAACTGGTGCGCCGGCTCGGCGACCGTGACATCGAAGTACATGTAGTGATGACCGAAGCCGCCTGCGGCTTCATCACGCCGGCAACTCTGCAGGCGCTTTCGGGACATCCCGTGTACACCAGCATGTGGGACGGACGCATCGAAAACGGCATGCCGCATATCGAACTGTCCCGAGACAAGGACGCCATCGTGGTGGCGCCGGCTACGGCAGACTTCATGGCCAAAGCCGCGCTCGGCCTTGCCGACGATCTGCTGTCGACACTGTGTCTTGCGCGTGACTGCCCGCTGATCGTCGCACCGGCGATGAACCGGCAGATGTGGGAACACCCGGCGACGCAACGCAATGTCGCCCAGCTCAAACGCGACGGCGTCACCCTCCTCGGCCCCGACAGCGGCGACCAGGCCTGCGGCGAAACCGGCATGGGCCGCATGCTTGAGCCCGACGCACTGGCCGAAGCGATCAGCGCCCTCCTCGCACCGAAAATCCTCAAAGGCAAACGCGTGCTGATGACCGCGGGCCCGACCTTCGAACCGATTGATGCCGTGCGCGGCATCACCAACCGCAGCTCCGGCAAGATGGGCTACGCATTGGCGCGCGCAGCCATCGCCGCAGGGGCCGAAGTCACGCTGATCTCCGGTCCGGTAAGCCTGACCCCGCCGGTCGGCGCCGCTGTGGCCAAAGTACAGACGGCTGCAGAGATGTTTGAAGCGGTAAAAAAACATGCGGAGAAAGCCGACATCTTCATCGGCGTCGCCGCGGTTGCCGACTACCGCACCAGCGCGCCGCGCAAGCACAAGATCAAGAAGACCGAGGAAGACCAGCTACATCTCAGTCTGGTGCCTAACCCGGACATCCTCGGCTGGATTGCCTCACGCCCGAAGCCGCCGTTCTGTGTGGGCTTTGCAGCGGAAAGCCGCAATCTCGATGCCTATGCCGACGAGAAGCGCCGCCGCAAGAAAGTCCGGTTGATGATCGCCAACCTTGCCCAAACCGCCATCGGCGCCGATGACAACGAAGTGTCGATGCTTGATGACAACGGCACGCACCGCCTGCCGCGTGCGTCAAAGGATGCAGTCGCGCAGCAGATCGTTGCGCACATCGCGGCGCTGTACGGCTCTAAAACCCGCAAGTCAAAATAGCCGGCCCGCAACCGCCTTTGTCTGCAGCCCGATCACGCCACCGCCCAACACAACCATGAAATCCATCGACGTCAGAATCCTCGACCCGCGCCTGCGCGACCAGTTGCCGCAGTATGCAACCCCCGGCTCGGCCGGACTCGACCTGCGTGCCTGCCTCGATGCGCCATTGACGCTGAATCCCGGACAGACCGCACTGATTCCCGCCGGCATGGCCATTCACATTGCCGACCCGGGACTGGCCGCGATGATCCTGCCGCGCTCGGGCCTCGGCCACAAACACGGCATCGTGCTCGGCAATCTGGTCGGCCTGATCGATTCGGATTACCAGGGCCAGCTGTTCGTCTCGACCTGGAACCGCGGCCATGCGGCGTTCACCATCAATCCGCTGGAGCGGCTTGCGCAACTGGTCATCGTCCCCGTGGTCCAGGTTGCATTCAACGTCGTTGAGGACTTTGAAGCCTCACACCGCGGCGCCGGCGGTTTCGGCAGCACCGGCAAAGGCTGAAGCGTGACGCCGACATCAGGCCTGGTGCTGTTTGCACACGGTGCGCGTGACCCGGAATGGGCAGAGCCCTTCCGCGCCATTGCCGCGCGTGTCGCCGCAACCCGTCCTGATCTCTCCGTTAAACTCGCATTCCTCGAATTCCAGGCACCGGCACTGGCAGATGCCATCACCGAACTGGTCGCCGCCGGTCATCTGCGCATCCGCATTGCGCCCTTGTTCATGGCACAGGGCGGCCACCTGAAAAACGACGTGCCCAGGTTGCTGGACGGCATTCGCGGGAGCCATCCTTCACTGCAACTGGAACTGCTGCCTGCTATCGGTGACGTCGCGGAACTGCGTGACGCCATTGCCGACTGGCTGGTCAAAGCGGCCCCGGAGATTTCCGCATGAAACGTCTGCTGCTGTGCCTGACTCTTTGTTTTATCAGCATCTCGGCACAGGCCGCGATGCCGCTGATGGAACTGAACATCGGCAAACACGCGCTGACGGCCGAAGTCGCCAACACCGACCCCGATCGCATGCAGGGCCTGATGCACCGGCGCATGCTGCCGGAAAACCGCGGCATGCTGTTCGTGTTCCCGAACATCGCTTACCACGGCATGTGGATGATGAATACCTACATCCCGCTGTCAGTGGCCTTCATCGACGACAAGGGCGTCATCATCAACATCGAAGACATGCAACCGCATACCCGCGACTCGCACAGCGCCAAACAACCTGCGAAGTACGCGCTGGAAATGAACCTGGGCTGGTTCCGCAAGCGCGGCATCGGCCCCGGCGCAAAACTCGAAGGACTCGACAAGGCGCCTTCCCCGCGTTGAAGACGCCGGCAATAAAAAAGCCCGGGAATCCCGGGCTTTTTTTTCAGCTGTTGCGATTCAGCCGATGCAGCTCAGCCAACGCATTTCAACCGAAATTTTTCGCCGCGAAATCCCAGTTGGCGAGGCTGCCGAGGAAGGTCTCGACAAACTTCGGACGCGCATTGCGGAAATCGATGTAGTAGGCATGTTCCCATACGTCGATCGTCAGCAATGCCTTGTCCGCCGTGGTCAGCACTGTGCCGGCGTTGGAGGTGTTGACGAGGTCAACGCTGCCGTCGGCCTTTTTCACCAGCCAGGTCCAGCCGGAACCGAAGTTGCCGACCGCGCTTTTGGTGAACGCTTCCTTGAAGGCGTCAAAGCTGCCCCACTTCTTTTCGATCGCCGCAGCCAGTGCACCCGACGGTTTACCGCCGCCGGCCGGCTTCATGCTGTTCCAGAAAAAAGTGTGGTTCCACACCTGTGCCGCGTTGTTGAATACACCACCGGAGGATTTCTTGACGATGTCCTCCAGCGAAGCGTTTTCGAATTCGGTACCCTTGATCAGACCGTTGAGATTGGTCACGTACGCCTGATGGTGTTTGCCGTAATGAAACTCGAAGGTTTCTTTCGAGATATGCGGCGCGAGAGCGTCCATGGCGTAAGGCAGCTGCGGCAGTTCGTGTTGCATTGATCTTCCTCTGTCGTTGTTGCTTGAAAAAAGACGATGATACGGGAGCCGGCGCCGGGAAGCCAATCCATCACCGCCCATAAATGCCGATCAACCGTGGGAACGAAGTGATTTGTCCTCTACAAAGCAGAAACGCCCGGGAATTCCGGGCGTTTCTGCAGACAACTTCTGCTGCTGACATTGACTGCCGTTTACAGACCGCCGTTTTGCTGGGCGACCATGCAGAACAGCATCGGTATCGACAGCATCGTGTTGAAACGTGAGGCCAGCATCGCGAAACGGGCCGCTTTGGCTTTGGCATCCGCGTCGACCTGAACGATCCCGAGCGCCTTCTTCTGATTCGGCCAGATAATGAACCACACATTGAAGGCCATGATCAGAGCCAGCCACATGCCGATGCCGATCGCAATAAAGGGTTTACCGAACATCAGGGCGGTGCCGAGGTAGCCGTTCATCGATGCAACGATCAACCCGGTGATCACCGTGGCCAGCGCAGCCCAGCGGAACCAGAACAGCGCGGTCGGCGCGATGACTTTTCCGATGGCAGGCTTTTGCTCATCGGGAATCTTGGGCATCGACGGAATCTGCACAAAATTGAAATACCACAGCAGGCCGATCCACATCACGCCGGCCATCACATGCAGCCAGCGGAACAGAAAGGCAAACCAGGCGTGGTCACCGCCACGGGCACCGGCGCCGCCGGTAACAATAATGAGCAGAACAAGAATTACGAACCCTGCGAGGATAGTACGTCCCAGAGACTGGAATATGGCTCCCATGCGTGCACTCCTTTCACTGCGTAATTGTTATGGAATGGACCAGCGCAAAGCAGCGCGAAGTCTAGCACAGGGACCCGGCGCTACGAACCGCAAAAGCCCTGCTGCCGGCAGGGAAACCGGGGCGATACCGGAATTGACGGGCAGTAAAAATCAGGCCGCTGCGAGACTGCCGGTTTCCACGGCGGCGATGGCCTTGGCCTGATTCAGATCCTGCGCGTAACCCGCGCCATAGAGGCAGCAGGCAATCTGGTTGGCAATCGGCGCCGGCATCGGTATCCGACCCTCAAGCACACCTGTAATCCATTGCGCAGTGCCTTTCAGATCCTGTGCAGCCGGCAGCGGGTGCGCACAGCGGGGCGTCGCCTCGGCATCGAACAGCATGCGTACCGCGCCTTCGGTGACCAGCGTCATCGCCGGACGACATTGTGCATCGACCACCGCATCGCAGTCCCGCGACTCAAACAGCAGTGCTGTTGTACCGGTCTCGCAGATCAGCGACTGCAACATCATGCACTCGTGTGCGTCCGATGCTGGAATCAGATGCAGGGATTCACCGCCAAAGGGATCGGCCAGACGCGCCAGCAGGCGCGCCAGCGCACCGCCGCCGAGTCGCGCGCGCAAGGCCAGCAGATCGGCTATCGCCGGCGACACCGCGCCGGTGGGCAGAAACACGGTCTGCCCTGCACTCAGCGCCTGTTGTGCCTGGGCAAAACTCGCACTGGGCATGATGCCCAGTTCGCGGAACAGATAGGCCGATGCAACGCCGCCGTCTCCGCTCAACGTGCCGTGAACCAGAACAGGAATACCGAGACGCTGCAGGCTGATTGCCAGCAGCGGTGCAAGATTCGGCTGATGGCGGGCAATACCGTACGCCGGCATCAGCACCGGCCGCCATTGTGTTCCCGGTGAAGATGCGTGGAACACGCGTGTGGACAGGGCCGCAAGCACGCCGTGCAGTTCCGGCTGCGTCAGGGCACGTTGTTCGAGAAGCACCAGCAACCCGCCCATTTCCAGTTCGGAAACCCCGCCATCAAAAATGGCGGAGAACAATGTTTCCGATTCGTGCTCCGACAGCGACTGTTGCGCGGCCAGCAGTTCAATCAGGTGTGCCCAGTTCATGCCTTGCTCCTCCGGTGTTGATGACCGTGGGTTTCTGGGCTGACTATGAGCAACCGCCGTGCCATGTGCTGCAACCCGCTGTTGCCCCTGAAAACTGCCAGGATGCGCGGGAATCCGCCACGTCACGGTGCGGCAAGCGTGTTCATCGCTTTATTTTGGTGCCCTGCCGCTTATGTTGCAGTGCAGAAGAAAAGCAGCTCTATGGTTTTCCGGGCCACATGCAATTCCGGATTAAACCCGGCCGACAGCAAGCGGATTCGGACCCGAAAAAAGAAAAGGGCATACCGAAACCGGTATGCCCCTTCCCGCTGCAGCACTGGAAGCGCTGCAGTGTTGTCGATCAGCCTTTCAGGCAGCTGCTCATGAATTTCTTGCGATCATCGCCGGCTTTGCCTTCAGCCTTGGCGTTGCAATCCTTCATGCGATCCTGCTGCTTCTTCTGCGCGGCGCTCGGCTCTTTTTTGCCGTCTTCGCCTTTCAGGCAGGAGCTCATGAACTTCTTGCGGTCGTCGCCCGATTTGCCTTCAGCCTTGCCGTTGCAATCCTTCATGCGCTCTTGCTGTTTCTTCTGCGCTTCGCTCGGCTCTTTCTTGGCTTTCTCGGCAGCGGGTGCGCCTTTTTTGGCTTCGCCTTTGGCCTCGCCCTGTCCCTGGGCATACGCAGTGGACATCGCGAACAGCGCACAAATCACGGCAGCGATCAGTTGCTTCATGGAAACCTCCTCTGAAAATTCATTAAAAACTTGATAAAAACAACGGTTTATCAAGATCTGTCGCCGCTACCCCGGCATTGCAGTCCGATACTTACATTAACGCCGCCCGGTTTCATGCGGATGACAGTCCGAAGGCATTAGCGAGTAATTCATAGGAATGCAGCCGCGAGTCATAGTCGCCGGTGATGGTGATCACCATCAGTTCATCGGCCTCAAACTC
>JBIIZE010000123.1:0-6355 GCA_044346435.1 Burkholderiales bacterium | reverse complement strand
CGACCCCGACTTCGTGCTCATCGCGCGCTGCGATGCGCGCGGCGTCACCGGCGGCAGCGTCGATGAACTGATCTGCCGCGCCAATGCCTATCTCGAAGCCGGCGCCGACATGATCTTTCCCGAAGCGCTGACCTCGGAAGCCGAGCTGGAGCGCTGCGCCAAAGAGATCAAGGGGCCGCTGCACTTCAACCGCACCGGCGTGTCGCCGCGGCTGCCGGTATCGCGCCTCAACGAACTGGGCATCGCCATGGTGTCCAACGCCACCGGTTCGCTGCGCTCTTCCACCGTCGCGATGGTCGATTATTTCGCCGAATTCGCCAAAGACGATGTCGAAGCCGTCAAACGCTTCGAGGCGCGGACAAAAGATCATCCCGCCGGCAATATGCACGCCTTCATCGGCTTTTCCGAGATCAAGAAACTGGAAGAAGAATTCCTGCCCGGCGCCGAAGTACTGGCAAAGTATGAGGGTTCGGTGGGCTTCCAGCCCTGAAACGACAACCACACACCCGAGGAGACCCGTCATCATGCGCATCACCCTCAACATCCTAGCGCTCACCCTGGCAGCCGTGCCCTGCGGCGCGGCGGCGCAGGCTTACCCGGTCAAGCCGATCCGGCTGATCGTGCCCTCCACGCCCGGCGGCAGCGTCGATACCCTGGCCCGCACCGTCGGACCGCGCCTGGGAGAGAAATGGGGGCAACAGGTGATCGTCGACAACCGCTCCGGCGCCGGCGGTGCAATTGCCGGTGAAATGGTGGCGAAGTCGCCCCCCGACGGCTACATGCTGCTGGTAGGCACCATCGCCTCACTCGCCACCAACGTCAGCCTGCAGAAAAAGCTGCCCTATGATCCGGTCAGGGACTTTGCCCCCATCACGCTGCTGGCAACGCAGAACCTGATGCTGTTGGTGCACCCCTCGCTGCCGGTGAAGACCGTAAAGGAGCTGACGGCACTGGCGAAAAAGCGGCCGGGCAGCCTTAGCTTTTCATCGGCCGGCAACGGAACAGGCGGGCATCTCTCGGGCGAGCTCTACAAGATGCTCGCCGGGGTCGACCTGTTGCACGTGCCATACAAGGGCGTCACGCCAGCGATGGTCGATATCATCAGCGGCCAGGTGACCATGACTTTTGCCAGCATCCTGAGCGGTTCCCAGCAGGTGAAGGCCGGGCGCTTGCGCGCGCTCGCGGTGACCGGTGCGCAACGCTCACCCGCAGCAAAGGATCTGCCGACCATGATCGAGGCCGGCATCAAGGGTTACGAGTCCTCGACCTGGTACGGGCTTGTCGCCCCCGCCGGAACACCGGGAGACATCGTCACCCGGCTGAATACCGAAGTCGTGGCCGCATTAAAAAGCCCGGATCTGAGCGAACGCCTGTCGCGTGAAGGTGCCGACCCGGTCGGCAACAGCCCGGCCGAGTTCGGCAAATACATCCAGAGTGAAATCGAAAAGTGGCGGAAGGTGATCAGAGCTGCCGGGATTGAACCAAACTGAGGTCGGGCTGGGTCCGAACGCCCGACTGCGGTTTGTCATAAAAGCAGTGGGTATTCTTGCCCAGTTGCTTCGCACGGTACATTGCCGTATCTGCCTGATTGATCAGCTCTTCGCAGTTCAGACCTTCACCCCCATAAACAGCAATGCCGATGCTGGTGGTCACACGCGCAGTGACATCACCGAACACGAAGGGCGCGGCTATCGCCGCGATGATGCGCTCGGCAACCAGCCCTGCACTCGCGGGATGGTCAAGAGGAGTGAGCAGGGCGGTGAATTCGTCTCCTCCCAGCCGTGCCACCGGATTGGAGTCGCTCTTGCCATCGAAGGTAACGCGACCGACTTCGTCATCCTGACGCAGGGCCATACGGATACGCACGCCGACCTCCTTCAGCAAACGGTCGCCGATCTCATGGCCAAGGCTGTCGTTAACCGACTTGAAACCATCCAGGTCGAGGAACAGCAGCGCCACAACCTCCTGGTTGCGCGCCGCACGCGCCAGAACCCTGCGCATCTGCTGGATGAAATGTTCCCGTCGCGCCAGGCCGGTGAGGCCGTCAAACTGGGCGCGGTGTTGAACTTCGAGTTCAGCCAGCTTGCGCTCTGTGAAATCCTGGATGTTGACGATGATGCCGGCGATACCCGGCTGATCGCACAGATTTGCGGCCGTTGCCATGAAATGGCGACTGCCCAGTTCCCGGTGCTGCGCCATGAATTCAACACGCCCTACCTTCCCCGTGACAGCGACAACCTCGACCAACCAGCGCGCAACCGCATCCCGCGTCTGTTCGCTTGCGTAGTCCGGCAAGACCATCCCGGACAACTGCGCCTCCGTCACACCGAGTACGCGCGCATTGGCCGGCGCCGAATATTTCACGCGCAGATCCCGGCCCAGCAGCATCACCGCGTCTGAGGAATTTTCGATCAGCGCCCGGTGAAACTGCTCGCTCAACTCCAGTTCCTGCCGCGCCTGCTGCAGCTTATCCTCGTCCCGCCGGCGCTGTGCCTCCTGGAAACGAATCACGCGGTCTGCGTGGCGAACAATCAGGAACAGCGCCAGATACAGCGCAAGGAACACCCCGGTGACCTGGAATGCAACGGTTGTCCGGGTAGTCCTGATCTGCGCAAGAAGCGGTGTGATGTCGCTGTAGATTTCGAATACGGCCTCGACACCGGTACCGTAATCACGCGAAATGACCGGCACATAAGAGGCAACGACATCGATATTTGCAATCATCTGCTCAAAAGTACTGAACTCGTTGCGGTGGGTCAATTCGCTGGCCGGATACCCGTCCCTGGCTTTCTGAAATCCGACATTGCCCGACTTGTCCTCGCCGATCTGCTTGGGATCGCTCGAAAAAACGGTGCGTCCGTTCATGGCATAAACCTTGACCTTCAGCACCTGGGTACCCGAAAACTCGCGCTGCACCAGTTTTTGCAGCCGCGCGACCTCGGGGTGAGCGCGCAACAGTTCCGCATCCAGCCCAGCCGCGGCTGAAAACAGACTGGAAAATTCATCCCAATGCCCGCTGGCAACGGACCGCGTCAGCAATACATGGTGCTGTTCCTGGGCGTGGATCAGGTCTTCAACGGCGAGCCGCTGCTGCAATCCCGTGAGCAGGATCGTCGCCAGCAGCATGGTGACGAAGCTGGCTGCCGAAAAATAGCGCAACAGCCTGAATGCCGGTTGCTGCGCTGTCACCTGCAAGACTGCAGGTGTTTCCACAGAATTTGCCTGAACCTCTTTCATCGACATTTCCCGAACCGTTGAGCCAAAACGTTGTTTCCTACGTCTTTCGGCAAGTCCAGGACAAACTTTATGGTCGTCTTTTCAGAGCTGCGGGGTTACCAGGCCACCGACCCGCCATCGACCGGAATGATCGCGCCGGTCATGAAATTGGAGCCTGCGGAAGCCAGCACTACAACAATCCCCTTCAGGTCATCGGGGCCGCCGGTGCGGCCGAGCGGAATCTCGCGCTCGACGTTTTCCTTGTTTTTCACGTACATCTTTTCATTGATCGGCGTCACGAAGAATCCGGGGCAGATGCAGTTGACCTGAATGTTGTGATGCGCCCATTTCACCGCGAGGTCGCGGGTGAAATTGACCAGCGCACCCTTGCTCGAACCGTAGGCGATCGAGTTGTAGGCGGCGGGGTTGCGGCCAACGAGGCCGGCGATCGACGCGATGTTGACGATCTTGCCGCGCTTCTGCTTGATGAACTCGCGGCCGAAGACCTGCGCACACAAAAATGGCGCGGTGATGTTGAGGTCGAACACCTGCTGCCAGCGTTCCAGCGGCGTGTCTTCGGGTGGCGCCACCCAGGCGCGGCCGGCGTTGTTGACGAGGATGTCGACGCGACCGAATTTTTTCAGCACGGCATCCTTCAGCGCCTCGACCTGATCGGCCTTAGTGACATCGCAACCCACCGCCAGACCCTGCACGCCGATTTTTTCGATTTCGGCAATCGCCTGCTCGCAGACATCGAGTCGCCGCGAACAGATGACGATGTTGGCGCCCGCCTCGGCCAGCCCCTTTGCCATCTGCAGGCCGATGCCGGTCGCACCGCCGGTGACCACCGCCACCTGGCCGGAGAGGTCAAGAATGTTTTTCAGATGTGCCATGTCAGAACTCCCTCGTTGTTCAGTCTTTCAGCAGCAGGCCGGCGATGATGTTGCGCTGGATCTCCGACGTGCCCTCGTAAATGCGCACAATGCGCGCGTCGCGGAAGGTGGTTTCGATGCCGACCTCGCGCATATACCCCATGCCGCCGTGGATCTGCACCGCGGCATCGACCACCCGGCCCAGCGCTTCGGTGGAAAACACTTTCGCCGTCGACGCTTCCATCGTGCCGCGTTCGCCGCGCATCAGGGTATCGATCGCACGGTAGGTCAGGCCGCGGGCGGCGTCGCGCGCCACCGCCATGTCGGCGAGCATCCACTGCAGGCCCTGGTGATCGGCCAGGCGTTTGCCGCCCTGGGTCCGCGTTTTCATGTACTCGGCGGTCTGTTCGATCAGCTTGTCCATCATGCCGCAGCAGCGCGCCGACACCGTGACCCGCCCTGCAGTCAGCGTTTTCATCGCCTGCACATAACCCATGCCTTCGGCGCCGAGCAGATTCTCCGCCGGCACTTCGCAATCGGTGAAGGACAGCGGTGCCGTGGTGCAACCATGCATGCCCATCTTCAGTTCGTTTTTGCCGACGCTGAAACCCGGGCTGTCGCGTTCAACAACAAAAGCCGAAATGCCCTTGATGCCCTTCGACTTGTCAGTGATCGCCATCACCGTAAACACATGCGCGGGACCGGCATTGGTGATGTAGATTTTTTCGCCGTTCAGTACATAACGGTCGCCCTTTTTCACTGCCATCGTGCGCATCGACGCCGGTTCGGAACCGGCCTGCGGTTCCGTCAGCGCAAAGGCACCGACCCATTCGCCGGTGGCCATTTTCGGCAAAAACTTCTGCTTTTGCGCCGCATTACCCAGCGCAGTGATGCCGGTAGTGCTGATGCCGGTGTGGTTGCCGATCAGCGTGGCGAAGCCGTAGTTGGTGCGCCCCATGACTTCCTCGATCGCACACTTGCCGGCGAGATCCAGGCCGCTGCCGCCGTATTCCTCGGGAATGGTCAGCCCGAACAGGCCCATGTCGCGGGACAGCTGCATCAGGTCATCGGGAATCGCGTCGTTTTCCTCGATCCAGCGCGAACGCGGATCGACTTCATCGCGTACGAATTTCGCGACCTCGTCGCACAACAGACGCACTTCAGTGGAAACGGCCATGCCTTTTATTCCTCCAAGTGATTTGGTGATTAAGTGACGAGGTGATTACCTCGATCAATCACCATTCACCTAATCACTTAATCACGGTTTTAATCAATGCATCCGCAGCCTTGACGCCCTTACCCTTCGGCATGACGATCAGGGGATTGATGTCGAGTTCGGCGACCGAGTCTTTCAGGTCAACGGCCAGTGCCGACAATTTGACCAGCGTATCGACCAGCGCATCGACATCGGCCGCCGGTTTGCCGCGCGCACCGGCGAGCACCGGATAACCCTTGATCTCTTCGACCATCTCGCGCGCCATCGCCGGGGTGATCGGCGCGAGACGGAAAGACACATCCTTCAGCACTTCGGCAAAAATGCCGCCGAGTCCGAACATCACTGCAGGTCCGAACAAGGCGTCGTTGGTAATGCCGATGATGGCCTCGATGCCGCCACCCACCATCTCCTGCACCAGCACTCCTTCAATGCGAGCGTCAGCTTTATAAGCCTTGGCGTTTTTGAGAATTTCATCGTAGGCCGCAGCCACACCGGCGGCATCGGCCACGCCAAGACGTACGGCCTTGGCTTCGGTCTTGTGTGAAATATCGGGCGACTGCACTTTCATCGCTACCGGGAAACCGATTTTCTGCGCGGCAGCGACGGCTGCATCGCGGCTGGTTGCCAGTTGTTCCTGCGTCACCGGAATGCCGTACTCGGCGAGCACCTGCTTGGCCGCGTATTCGGCGACATCGCCGGTTTTGCCTTTCAGCATCACGTGGGCCGCCGGTTTATTGATTACCGGTGCCTTGTCGTTTTTCTGCGCGGCATTGCGGCGCTTGGCTTCGGCATACCAGGACACCGCGGCCAGCGCACGGCCAGCGCG
Source organism: Burkholderiales bacterium (assembly GCA_044346435.1). Classification (GTDB taxonomy): domain Bacteria; phylum Pseudomonadota; class Gammaproteobacteria; order Burkholderiales; family SG8-41. The sequence goes on along the minus strand of JBIIZE010000123.1, from coordinate 225 downwards.
AACCGGCGATTTGTAGTGCGGAATGCGCGCCGCATCAAGAACCGCATAGGCTTCAGGGGCAACAGCGTCGCGTGCGCTCCACGAAATGTAGATCGGCTTGTCGGTTTTGGCGGCGACGGCCACGATTTCGTTGGCAACGTTGAGCGCAATCTCGCCCTGCAGCGAGGCATTGATCATAGCGATGCAGTCCACGCCCTGATCGTCATTGATCGCCTGCAGTGTGCG
>JBIIZE010000017.1:0-13655 GCA_044346435.1 Burkholderiales bacterium | reverse complement strand
CAGCGCCCGCGCACGCCCAACCAGCCGGCTCAGGCGCTGGGTGCCGCCGAATCCCGGCGGGATGCCCAGATTGACTTCCGGCTGTCCGAAAACAGCACGGTCGGACGCGATGATCCAGTCACAGGCCATCGCCAGTTCACAGCCGCCGCCCAATGCGTAGCCATTGACCAGGGCAATCACCGGCACCGGCAAGGCTTCCAGGGCATGCATCACGCGCATCCCGGCCGCCGAAAAATCCAGTGCCTGTTCTGCGCTGAGTCCCTGCATTTCCGTGATATCCGCGCCGGCCACAAACGCCTTTTCACCGGCGCCGGTGACCAGCAATACCCGGGCTGCACCATCGTCGGCGACCTGCGCAATGGCTCGCGTCAGTTCTTGCAAAGTCGCGGCATTGAGGGCATTCAAGGCCTGCGGACGATTCAGCGTCAGCAGATACAGGCCCGGCTCGGGCTGCTCCAGCAGCAGGTTCTGAAAATTCATCGCGACTTCAACCTCCCCGTTAAAGCCGGATTATCCAATGCGCCGTTTCACATAGGAACCCGGGGCATCCTCAAGGGCTTTGTATTTGCCCTTGCCGGGGATGCGCGGCTCAATCTGGGCCCCGGCGTGACCGCCAACCCATTGTGACCAATCGGTCCACCATGAACCCGCATGCTGGGTGGCGCTGGACAACCATTCATCGGGCTGCCCGGTCAGTTTTTTATTGGTCCAGTAACCGTATTTGTTGGCCGCCGGCGGATTGATGATGCCGGCGATATGGCCCGAGCCGCCGAGCACAAACCGCACGGGGCCCTTGAGCAGCTGCGCACCGGCATAGGTCGACTGCCACGGGGCAATGTGGTCCTCCACCGTCGAAATGAAATACGCGGGTGTTTTCGACTGCGTGATGTCGATCGGGATGCCGGCAATGGTCAGCGCACCCGGTTCACGCAAAAGATTTTTCAGATACATGTTGCGCAGATAGAAACTGTGCATCGCTGCCGGCATCCGTGTCGAGTCGCCGTTCCAGTGCAGCAGATCGAAGGGGAAGGGATCGCGGCCCATCAGATAATTGTTGACGACGAATGACCAGATCAGGTCGTTGGCGCGCAGCATGTTGAAGGTGGTCGCCATCTCCGAACCTTCGAGGTAACCGCGCTTCTCCATTTTCTTTTCCAGCGCGCTGACCTGCTGCTCGTCGATGAACACCTCGAGTTCGCCGGGCCGCTCGAAATCGATCATGGTTACGAAGAAGGTCGCGCTGCTGATGCGCTCCTGCTTCTTCGCCGCCAGCCAGGCCAGCGTGCTGGCCAGCAGCGTGCCGCCGAGGCAATAACCGATCACGTTGGCCTTGGCCTCGCCGGTGATGTCGCGGATCACGTCCAGAGCCGCCAGTGAACCCTCTGTCAGATAGTCGTCGAAACGCTTGTGGGCGAGTTTCTCATCGGGGTTGACCCAGGAAATGATGAACACCGTATGGCCCTGCTCAACCGCCCAGCGCACAAAGGAATTGTTTTCGCGCATGTCGAGAATGTAGAACTTGTTGATCCACGGCGGAATGATCAGCAGCGGTGTCGCATGGACCTTGTCGGTCAGCGGCTCGTACTGGATCAGCTGCATGATGTCGTTCTGGAATACCACCTTGCCTTTGGTCGTCGCCAGATTGCCGCCAAGGCTGAAGGCCTCGCTGTCGGTCATGCGCACCTTCAGTTGCTCACCGTTGCCACGCGACAGATCTTCCAGCAGGTTGTTCAACCCCTTGACCAGGTTCTGCCCGCCGGAATTGACGGTTTCGCGCATCGCTTCCGGATTGGTGATCAGGAAATTCGACGGCGACAGCGCGTCGATGTACTGACGGGTATAAAAATCCACTTTTTTGGCGGTCTTGTCGTCAAGACCGTCGACGCTGGCCAGAGAATGATGCAAGTGTCGCGCAGCGATCAGGTAGGACTGCTTGACGTAGTCATAGAGAAAATTGTTTTCCCAGTCGTCATGGCGGAAACGCCGGTCGGTCTTGCTCGGCTCGGCAACCGGTGATGCCGCCTGCCCCATCATTTTGAGCATGGAGTTCTGCCACAGCGACATATAGTCCTGCCACAGCTTCATCTGCATTTCAGCCACCCGCACCGGATCCGCCAGCACGAGCCCCCAGGCATCAAAAAATGCTTTGGCTATCCCCAGTTCATCCTTGATTTCCGGCATGCCCTGACCGGCGGCCCGGGTCATGAACTTGCTGACCAGAGCGCCGCTTTTTTCTGCGATGTCGGCGTACAACTTCGCCATCGCTGCTGGATCCATTGCGGGTGTTTCCGGTGGGGTTTTCTGTTTTGAGGTCATGGCGGTCTTTCAATTCTTAAATCTGGAAACGAGAATTCTGCATCCGAATGCAGTGGGATTCAGGCCAAGATTTGATTGACGTTTACGTAAGAGCAATGTTATACAAGGTCGAGTTCCATCTTACCTGCGTCTGCTGCATGGCACAATGAGCAAAACCTACAACATCAGCGAACTCGCCCAGGAATTCGGCGTCACCACCAGGACCCTGCGCCACTATGAGGATCAGGGGTTGGTCACGCCGACGCGCGAAGGCATCAACCGCATTTACAGTCACCGCGACCGCGTTCGCCTCAAGCTCGCACTGCGCGGCAAACGTTTGGGGTTTTCCCTGAGTGAACTGCGCGAATTGTTTCAACTATACGACCTCGCCAACGACGAACGCCGCCAGCTGGAGGAATTCGCAGTGAAACTGGAGCGCCGGCGTGCGCAGCTGGAACAGCAGCGGGAAGACGTCGAAGTGATGCTTAATGAAATCAACTTTTTTTCGACGCAATGCCAGCGCCTGCTGGCCGAAGGGGATGGCCCGAAATCACCCAAGGCATAGCACCGCAACATAAATTACGTTAACGTCAACGTAATTAAAAATAGCAATAAAAACAAATAGTTATAGTTCTATTACGTTTACGGCAAGAATAATGGCTGCATCGATCTGGAGGATTCCATGACCCGCCCCCTGGATTTCTATTTCGACTTTTCCTCGCCCTACGGTTATTTTGCGGCCGCTCAAATCGATGCGCTGGCGGCGCGTTATGCCCGCAGCACCGTTTGGCGGCCAATACTGCTCGGCGCCGTGTTCAAGATCACCGGCCAGCAGCCGCTGATCTCGATCCCCCTGAAAGGCAGCTATGCCGCGCATGATCTCAAGCGCACCGCACGCTGGTTCGAACTGCCTTTCAAAATGCCATCCCGATTTCCGGTGGCCACCCCGGCGCCCTGCCGCGCCTACTACTGGCTGCATGACCGTGATCCCGACGCCGCCAAAGCCCTCGCTCTGGCCCTGTTTCGCGCTTATTTCGTCGAAGACCGTGACATCTCCAACCCGGAAATCACGGTCAATATTGCTGCCAAACTGGGGCACGACAAGGAAACCGTCGCGCAAGCCATCAATGATCCAGCGGTCAAGGAACGACTGAAAACCGAGATCGATGCCGCAGTCGAACGCGGCGTCTTCGGGTCCCCCTATTTTGTCATCGACGGCGAGCCCTTCTGGGGTTCGGACCGCCTGCCGCAGATTGAACGGTGGCTGGCCGAAGGACCCTGGTAACCACGCCGGCGCGGACGGCGCCGGTGGTGACCGCGGTGCGTATAATCAACGGCTACCGGCATGGCCGCGCCCGAAACTGCGGCGCGCTGCGTCCCCTGCAGACAGCCCGGCAACCCCAGATCAAGATTGAGGACAGATCATGAGCAAATCCAAAGCCAGCGCACGTGTGCTGACCCAGGTCGACGATTACGGCAACGTGACTGTCACCCTCAATCGCCCGGAAGTGCATAACGCCTTTGATCCGGAAATGGTCGCTGCACTCACGGAAGTGCTGGAAGCGATCGCACAGGATGATTCGATCCGTGCCGTGGTGATTGCCGGCGAAGGCAAAAGTTTCTGTGCCGGCGCCGATATTGCACACATGCGCAAAAGCGCAAAATTCACCAAAGCGCAGAACTACCGTAACGCCACCGAATCAGCACGCATGTTTCATGCGTTGTATTCGCTCAACAAGCCGACGGTCGCAGCGGTGCACGGCGCCGTGCGCGGCGGTGGCTGCGGGATCATCGCCGCCTGCGACATTGCCATCGCCACGCGCACTGCGACTTTCCGGCTTTCCGAAGTAAAAATCGGCATCATCCCGGCAATGATCAGCCCCTACGTCATCAGCGCCATGGGTGAGCGTCAGGCGCGACGCTACATGCTGTCAGGCGAGGAGTTTGATGCGGCGGAAGCCTGGCGTACCGGCCTCGTGCACGACATCGTCGAGGAGCAGGAACTGGCCACGCGGGTCGGCGAAATGCTCGGTCAGCTGTATACGAGCGGACCGCGCGCCGTGCAAACCATCAAGCAGCTGATCCCGCAAAGCGCCCACAGCCCGATCGGCGCCGGCATTGTCGCGGAAACCTCGAAGATCATCGCCGATCTGCGGGCCACGCCCGAAGCACAGGAGGGCCTGACGGCATTCCTGGAAAAGCGCAAACCGTCGTGGACGGAAGCGCCCACGGCTGGAAAAAAGACCGCAGGCAAACGCAAAAAGCGCTGATCCCGCTGCCGCGCGCCTGAACGAACAAACGGAATTCATCCGATGACTTTGCCAAAAACCGTACGCATCCTTGAAGTCGGCCCTCGTGACGGCCTGCAGAATGAGTCCACGCCGGTACCGGCCGCCGTAAAGATCGAACTGATCCACCGCCTGCAGGACGCCGGCGTCACGATGATCGAAGCCACCGCCTTTGTGTCGCCGAAATGGGTGCCGCAAATGGCCGATAACGCTGAAGTCATGGCAGGGATCCGCCGCAAGCCCGGCGTGAACTATCCGGTGCTGGTGCCCAATATGAAAGGTCTTGATGGCGCCATCGCTGCCGGCGCCGAGGAAGTGGTCGTGTTCGGTGCGGCCAGCGAAAGTTTCTCGAAACGCAACACCAACTGCAGCATCGACGAAGGTCTGGCGCGCTTCGAAGCCGTGGCCCGGGCCGCCATCGCGCAGGGCCTGCGGGTGCGCGGCGATATTTCGGTTTGCCTGGGCTGTCCGTATGAAGGCGAAGTCGAACCCGCCGCAGTAGTGCATGTCGCGCAGGCTCTGGATGCCATGGGCTGTTACGAAATCACCATCTGCGACACCATCGGCACCGGCACCGCCGGCAAAACCCGACGTGTCATTGACGCCGTGGCAAAGCACATTCCTGTGGAACGCCTGGCCGGCCATTTTCACGACACCTACAGCCAGGCGCTGACCAACATTTACGCCGCGCTCGAATGCGGAGTAGCGACTTTCGACAGTTCGGTATCGGGACTGGGCGGCTGCCCTTATGCCAAGGGCGCCACCGGCAACGTCGCCACCGAAGACGTGCTTTACCTGCTGGACGGACTGGGCATCGAAACCGGGATCGACATGCACAAGCTGATCGCCGCCGGCGATTACATCTGTGATTTCCTCGGCCGGCCCACGCTGTCACGGGTCGCCCGCGCCATCCGCGCCAAAGCCGCGTGAGTACCAAACCGTCCGGTCAGCGGGAAGATTCGCCCTGCGTACACATCTGCCTGATGGACTACGCGCAGGGCCTGTGCATCGGCTGCCATCGCACGCTCGACGAAATCTCCTGCTGGTCGACCTACAGCCCCGCGCGCAAGCGCGAAGTGCTCGCCGCGCTGGAAATCCGCCGCGCCGCGGCGCCAACCAACCCCTGAAACCGGAGTCCGTGTCATGCCGTTGCCCGCCCCCGCCCCCCGCACGCTGAAACACACCCGTGCCGTCGAATGCAAAGGTTATGAACGCGAAGACGGACTGTGGGATATCGAGGGCCATCTCGTCGATACCAAGACCTATGTGCATTCACGCCGCGACGGCGGACGCGAACGCCAGCCGGGTGACCCCGTGCACAACATGTGGCTGCGCCTGACCATTGATCTCGACCTGAAAATCCATGAAGTTGAGGCGCATACCGACAGCAGCCCTTACGAACACTGCGGCAACATCACGCTCAATTTCAAAAAACTGGTCGGACTGACCATCGGCCCGGGCTGGCGCAAAGCCATTGCCGAACGTGTCGGCGGCGTGCTCGGCTGCACACACCTGGTCGAGCTGCTGGGACCTCTGGGTACTACGGCTTTCCAGGCCACGGGACGTGCCCGCGAAGCACGCAATGCGGGTAAGCCGGTGAACAAAAAGCCCTACCAGATCAATTCCTGCCACATTTACAAGGATGATGCGCCCGCGGTTCTGGAGCGCTGGCCGGATTTCTACACCGGCAAACGCTGATCCTGGCGCAGTGCCCGCTCAGGGCACGAGGGTATCAATCACGATCTCGATACTTGCCGGTCCGCCGACTTTGACCGGCTGACGGAAACCTTCCAGATCGCCGCTTTGCGAGCCGGGGCTTCCCGATTTGGAAATCCGCGCGCCGACAGTGACTTCGCTGTGCTGCGCCAGCGTCATCTCGGGGGACATCGCCGCCGACTGATCCAGCACGAATGTCACCGGCAGCTGCGCTGCACGGAAGCGTCGCACGGCCAGCGGAATACGCGGGCCGTTGATGGCGCGGGCAAACACGAACACCGTATCGTCCGGCGACACCTTGGCAGCCAGCTGCGGGCTTAACCGTACCGTGCCGCGAATCACCGGTTCTGCAGCCGCCTTCGCAACGGGCGCCTTGGCGGCCGGCGGCGCGCTCCCGGCCAGTTGTCGCGCCTCGGCGATGCTGGAGGCGATGGACTGTGCAAATTCACTGTCGGGCGGAATTTTCTGCGCCAGCCGCTCCCAATGCCGGATCGCCAGGGCGTAGTTACCGGTTTCAAAAGCGGCAGTGCCGGCGAGTGCCAGCGACTTGAAATGATCAGGATCCGCAGCCAGCGCACGAGCGATGATGCGGGAAGGCTCGCCCTTCAGGCTGCGGCCCTGGGCCATACCGAGTGCATCCGCGTAATCCGCCAACACTTGTGCGTCTGCGGGCATCAGTTTGGCAGCGCGGCCGAAGGCTTCGGCCGCCTCCTTGAACCGTTCCAGCGCAGCGTACGAGCGGCCCAGCATGCTCCATCCGGCGGCATCATCGGGTGCGGTTTCCAGCCGCTGCGCCAGTTTGGATACCATCTGCTCGATCTGCTCGGCAGTCACCGAGTGCACAGCATCCCCGGATGCCATGACTTGCGGATCCAGCGCACGCGGTGCGCCGATGAGCAGATACAGTGCAACCGCCAGCAGGGGTACCGCAGCGATGACGACGCCACTGATGACGCGGCTTTCGCTACCGGTCGAGGTCTCTCCTGCGGTGTTTTCCAGTTCCTCCGCGAGCCGGCGCTCCAGTTCGTTGCGCGCCTGCTCATACCGGTCAGAAGCCAGGGCCCCTGTCTGCAGATCACGCTCCAGATCAGCCAGTTGATCACGGTAAATCTCCAGAGCAGGGCCTGCCACAGCCTGGCGTTCTGCACGCCGCCGCAACAGCGGCGGCGCCACAAAAAGCATCGCCAATACAATCAGTACCGCCGCCCCCGCTACAAACATCATCATTGCCGGTTCTCTTTTCCGCTCAGGAGGCGCGCGGCCTCATCCAGACGAGCCTGGGAAACATCGTTGAACTCAGAGGACTGGCGCCGGCGTCGCAGAAAGCGCAGCAGCGCAAACAGACCTCCGGCGAGCAGCACGAAGGGCCCCATCCACAACACCAGGGTCTGCATTTTCACGGGCGGGCGATATCGCACAAAGTCGCCATAACGCTGAACCATGTAATCGAGAATTTCCTGTTCGGATTTTCCCTGACTGAGCTGTTCCCGCACCTGCTTGCGCAGGTCAATTGCCAGATCCGCATTCGAATCGGCGATGGTCTGGTTCTGACACACCAGACAGCGCAACTCATTGGAAATCTGCATCACCCGCTGTTCCAGTGCCGGATCCTCGCTGACAGGCCGGGCCTCGGCCGCCGTCAAGGGACCGGCATGCCAGGCGGAGATCAACAAGAGGAGCAACAGAATTTTATGCATTGAGTTTTTTGACCAGCGGCAGGATGGTGTCGCGCAGAATTTCCGGTGTCAGCGGACCGATCTGCTTGTAGCGGATAACGCCCGCCTTATCGATGACATAGGTTTCGGGAACACCGTAAACGCCGTAATCAATGCCGGTCATGCCCTTGGGGTCCATGATCGACAGTTTGTAAGGGTCTCCCCACTGCTGCAGCCAACGCAAGGCTTCCTCACGTTGGTCCTTGTAATTCAAACCATAAATCGGCACTACGCCGCTCTTCGCCAGATCAACCAGCACGGGATGTTCCTGGCGACAGGACACGCACCACGAAGCCCAGACATTGAGCAGCCAGACCTGGCCGCGCAACGCTTCGGGACTGATGCGCTTGTCTGTCGCATGCAGTTGCGGCAGGTCAAACGTCGGTGCGGGACGGTCAATCAGTGGTGAAGGCACCTGGCGCGGGTTCAGACCGAGCCCGACGCCCAGAAACACCACCAGCACCAGAAAAATACCCAAGGGAACAAGATAACGCGCCACGATGCTTCCTTAAGCTGCAACCGTTGCCGGCGTTGCATTCGTTGATGTCGCTCCGACGCGGTAACGGCGGTCCACAACAGCGAGCAATCCGCCCAGAGCCATCAACAGACAGCCGCCCCAGATCCAGTCCACGAACGGTTTGACATAAACACGTACAGTCCAGGCATTTTCGCCCACCGACTCACCGAGCGCGACATACAGATCCCGCGTAAATCCCGGGTCAATCGCCGCCTCGGTCATCGGCATGCGCTGCGCAAGATAAATGCGTTTCTCAGGGTGCAGGGTCAGCAGGGTTTTGCCGTCGCGGATGACGGTCAGCGTACCCCGGGCCGCAATGTAGTTCGGACCCTGCACATCCCTCACACCATCGAAGCGGATGTCATAACCGGCAGCGGCGACGCTTTCGCCGATTTCCATGCGCACATCCTGTTCAGACTCATAGCCTTTTACCAGCGTGACGCCGATGATAAACACCGCGACACCGCAATGCGCCAGCAACATGCCGTAATAACCCGCCGGTTGCGCGCGCAGCCTCGCCATCCACGATCCGGCAGCGCCGGGTCGCAGGCGCGCAAGCAGGTTGACGCCGGCGGTCACAATGATCCACACCGCCAGTAAAAGACCGAAGGCCACCATCGGCTTCCAGGTGCCCAGCGTAAAAGGCAGCAGCAATGCTGTCACCAGGCTGATGCCGAAAGCCCAGCGTACCCGCTTGAGCAGTTCCGGCAGCGCGGCCTGTTTCCAGCGCGCCAGCGGTGCAATGCCCATCAGGAACAGTGCCGGGGTCATCAGCGGCACAAAAACAGCCTCGAAATAAGGCGGCCCGACGGACAGTTTGCCAAGGCCCAACGCATCGAGAAACAACGGATACAGTGTACCGAGCATGACCGAGCCGGCCGCAGCCATCAGCAGCACATTGTTGGTCAGCAACAGCGATTCGCGCGATACCGTGTCGAAGCTGCCGCCGCCGCGCACGGTCGGCGCGCGCCATGCAAACAGCAGCAGTGAGCCGCCGATCACCAGCACCAGAAATGCCAGAATAAAAACCCCTCGCTTGGGATCGGTGGCAAACGCATGCACCGAGGTCAGCACGCCGGAGCGCACGAGGAAGGTTCCCAGCAGCGACATCGAGAACGCGCATATCGCCAGCAGCACGGTCCAGATGCGGAAGCTGCCCCGCTTCTCGGTAACGATCAAGGAGTGCATCAGCGCAGTACCAACCAGCCAGGGCATGAAGGATGCGTTTTCCACCGGATCCCAGAACCACCAGCCGCCCCAGCCCAGCTCGTAATAAGCCCACCAGCTGCCCAATGCAATGCCAATGGTCAGGAACATCCATGCCACCGTTGTCCACGGACGCGACCAGCGCGCCCATGAAGCATCCAGCCGGCCACCCAGCAGCGCAGCCATCGCAAATGCAAAAGCCACTGAAAATCCGACATACCCCATGTAAAGCATCGGGGGGTGCAGCACCATGCCCGGATCCTGCAGCAGCGGATTGAGATCACGCCCCTCCGCCGGCCCCGGAAACAGGCGTTCAAACGGGTTGGATGCAAAGAGCGTGAATGCGAGGAATCCCACACTGACCAATGACATCACGCCCAGCACACGCGCCGTCATCTGCTCGGGCAAGTGACCGCTGAACAAGCTGACCGCCACCATCCACGATGACAACATCAGCAACCAGAGCAGCAGGGAGCCTTCGTGACCGCCCCACACCGCGGCGACCCGGTACTGCAGCGGCAATGCCGTATTGGAATGGTTGGCAACATAGGCAACCGAGAAGTCGTTACTGACAAAGGCATAAGTCAACGCGGCAAAAGCAATCATCACAAACAGGCACTGGCCCTGCGCAGCCGGTCGCGCAAAACCGATCCAGCTATGCTTTCCGGCCGCAGCACCCAGCAAAGCCAGCGGACCACCGGCCAGGGCCAAACAGAATGCGATGATCAATGCAAAGTGCCCGAGTTCCGGAATCATTTTTTCTTGCCTCCATGGGCTTTCTCGAGCGCTTCAGCCGCCTCGGGCGGCATATAGTTTTCATCGTGCTTCGCCAGCACCTGTTCGGCTCTGAATACACCGTCCGGCTCCAGTTTCCCCTGCGCGACAACCCCTTTGCCTTCGCTGAACAGGTCCGGCAGGATGCCGCGATAGACCACCTGTATCGTGTGTGCGGTATCCGTCACCGCAAAACGTACGGTCACGCCATCCTTGTCACGGGCCACGGTGCCGTTCTGCACCAGGCCCCCGAGACGGAAACTGCGCCCGACCGGCGCCTCCTTGCTCGCTATCTGCGACGGGCTGAAAAAGAACACCAGATTGCTCTGGAACGCATTGAGCACCAGCGCCACAGCGCCGCCCAGTGCCAGCAACGCGGCAGCAATGGCGATGAACCGTTTATGACGGGGTTTCATGCCTTTTCTCCATCGCGTTTTTGCGCTGCACGTTCAGCCATGATCAGTGACGCCATTTCACCGGCCATACAGGCCAGGGTCACTGCAAACGAACCCCACACGTACAGTGCGTAGCCGCCCATCGCCCAGAATTCAGCCCAGCTGCCCCATTGCATGACGTTCAGACCTCCCCTGCCGCGCGAGGTTCGCGCTCGCGAATGATGGAACGCACCCGCAGCAGCGCTGCGGCAACGCTGTACATCCAGAACGCCAGTGCCAGCAACAGCATGCCCAGCAGCATGGTCGTCGCCATCTTCGGCGCACTTTTCAGGCTGACCGATGCGCCCTGGTGCAGCGTGTTCCACCACACTACGGAAAAATAGATGATCGGAATGTTGACCACGCCGACCAGTGCCAGCACGGCGCCGGCGCGATCCGCGCGGCGGTCATCCTCGATGGCCGCGGTCAGCGACAGAAAACCAATGTAGAGAAACAGCAGGATCAGTTCCGAAGTCAAACGTGCATCCCAGACCCACCACGTGCCCCAGGTCGGTTTGCCCCACAAGGCCCCGGTCCACAAGGCCAGAAAGGTGAACATCGCCCCGGTCGGCGCCAGCGCCCGCGCCATCATGCCTGACAGTCGTGTATTGAACACCAATCCTGCCCCGGCCCAGCCGGCCATCACCAGATAGATGAACATCGACATCCATGCGGCGGGTACGTGCACGAAGATGATGCGGTAGGACTCGCCCTGCTGAAAATCCGTTGGCGCGACAAAAAAAGCCACATACAGCCCGGTCAGACCGAACAACGCCGCTGCCGCCAGAAACCAAGGCACCATGCGCCCGGCCAGCGGATAAAAACTGTGAGGAGAAGAAAACTTGAACCAGTTAATCACGGACAAGACAGTTACCGGGTTTTTGAATAAAAGTGGTGCTGGCTATGGTTCTCGCTGCAGCCCGTCGCCCCGGCATCATATGTCAAAGCCGCGCCAGGTTCCGGATGCCGCACGATAGAACAGGGGCACATTCTATCTCCATGATTTAAATCAAATTTAATTCAATGAATCGGTCATTCCAGCGAAATGCGCAATGCCGCAGCCGCTGCCCAGGGCGCCAGCGCGAGACTGGCCAGCAGCAAGGCGCCGAGAATCGAAAAGTGGGGCGTCACCGCAAGCCCGGAAGCAAAAGCCCCGCTCGCTGCCGCACCAAATACCAGCACGGGGATATACAGCGGCAATACCAGCAAAGCCAGCAGCACACTGCCCGCACGCAGACCGACCGTCAGCGCGGCGCCGATCGATCCGATCAAACTGAGCACCGGCGTGCCCAACAGCAAGGCCGTGCTCAGCACGGCGATCTCGTCCGCCGCCAAACCGAACTGCAGACCCATCAGCGGTGAGAGCAGCACCAGCGGCAAGCCGCTGGTCAACCAGTGCGCAAACACTTTGCCCGTCACTACCAGCCACAAAGGCTCTGCAGCCAGCAGCATCTGTTCCAGCGTGCCGTCCAGGTGGTCCGCGGCGAACATGCGTCCCAGCGACAGCAAAGTCGCCAGCAAGGCGGCCACCCACAAAACGCCGCTGCCGATTGTCCGCAGCATGGCCGGCTCCGGTCCGACGCCCAACGGAAAAAGGCTGACGACAATTACGAAAAAAAACAGCGACGACAACGCATCGGAACGTTTGCGCCAGGCAATGCGCAGATCCCGGTGAACGATGCGTGTCCAGATGGTCATGTTTCTATACCGGTATGCTGATCGAATGCAGCGCCGCCGAGACCGTAAACGGCTGATGACTGGTCATGACCACCACAGCGCCGGCGGCGAGACGCGCATCAATCATCGACAGCAAACAATCCGCGGCATCCGTATCCAGTGCGGCGAGCGGTTCGTCCAGCACCCAAAGCGCAGCGTTGGGATCCGGCAACGCCAACCGGGCCAGAGCAACACGACGGCGCTGCCCCTGGGACAGCACGCGTACCGGCAGATGGGCGAATTTGCCCAGGCCCAACTGCTCAAGCGCCGCCCTCGCCGCGCCGGCCCTGATGTCGATTCCCGAGAGGGACGCGGCGAAGATCAGGTTTTCCTCAGCAGTCAATTCATCCTTCACGCCGGCGAGATGGCCGATGTATCGGAGTTCGCGCCAGTAAATCTCACGCTGCTTACGGACCGGGGTATCTCGCCACACCACCTCCCCGCCGCTGGGCAACAACAACCCGCAGAGGATGCGCAGCAGGCTGGTCTTGCCGGCGCCGTTGGCACCGGCAATGCGCAGCAGAGTCCCTGCAGGCACTGCAAACGAGAGGTCAGCAAACAACCGCCGTCCGCCACGAATGCAGTGCAGATTTTGTGCGGCTAGCATGGCGACATCTCAGCCATGATGACGATTTTTGCCGGCATAAATCCATCGCGCCAACGGTGCCATCACGCCAAAGACACCGATGCTGGCAAAAGCCAGGCCCCAGGCAGTGACACTCTGGTTGCCGCCGGCCAGATCAAGCGTCATGCCGAACACCAGTGGCGCCAGAAACGCAGTGCTGAAACCCAGGAAGGAATACACCGCCATCATCGCTCCGCGCATTTCCGGAGGCGTACTGGCTACGGCTCCCGAGGTCAGCGCGCCGGAATCGCCGAGCATCGCGCCGTAATGCACCATCATCAGCAATACGACGACATACCACGGCCAGGCAGCCGTATAACCGATCAGACAGGCAATCAGCCCGGACAAGGTCATGAACAGGAATATGAT
>JBIIZE010000012.1:0-15389 GCA_044346435.1 Burkholderiales bacterium | reverse complement strand
CCGCTGGCGGCCGAACCGCAGCGCCATCTCGTTGCCGGTCACACTGAATACGGGGCCCAGCACGTTGATCATCGCCGCCAGCGTAGCCGCGCTCAGCGCCATCGGTGCATCCGCCGGCTGCAATGCCGCGCAGAACACCAGAAATGCAACCATCCATGAGCGCTGTCCGAACAATTCATAGTTGTGCACAGCGTAGCCGATGACATAAGGCAAAGTCTTGCGATTACGCAGAACCGGTCGGAAATCGAGCAAAGCCGTGGTGTGATGCTCCGCCGCCCGTACACGCCCCATCGGCACCGCCAGCGTCACCACCAGCCCGGCCAGCAGCGGCCCGACCGCGCCGAACCAGAATGCCCACTGCCAGCCCATGGTTGCGCCGAGTTTTCCCGCCACCAGTATTGAAATCGTCGAGCCCACGCCAAAGCTGGCGGTATAAAAAGCCGTTGCCCGCGACTGTGCCGCCCCTTCCAGGTGATCGGTGAGCGCCTTGAGGCCCGGCATGTAGGTACCGCCCAGCGCAGCGCCAATCAGGAACTGGGCAAAAGCCGCGCTCCAGAATCCCTGACCCATTGCCGCAAAGGTGGCAGCGCCGATGCTGCCGATGATGCAGGCCATCAGATAAATTCGCCGTGAATCCATGCGATCCGTCAGGCTGGTCAGTACCGGCACCGAAACCATGTATCCCGCAAACAGGAATCCGCTGATTGCGCCGGCCTCGGAATTGGATAAACCCCATGCGCGCTGCAGCTGCGGCAGCAGTGTCGTGTAAGCGGCGAAACCGGTCATCGACAGCGCCTCTGCGAGGCACATGGTGAATGTCAGTCGTGCTGCCGAATATTTGCGGGTACTCATGCCTTACACCGCCCCGGCATCACGCAGCAGTTTGGCGATGGCGTCGGCCATGCGCCGGTAACCGTCGGCATTGGGGTGAATGGGATCGGATTTCAGCTCAGGTTTGTAGAGCACGCTGGTGACAATCTTGCCTTCGTAGGGAATGCCGAATTCCCTCGCAAGTTTTTCATAGAATTCCGGCGCGCTGGTGATCAGTCCCGGCGCCGGCACACCGACCAGGACCGCATCCAGACCGCGGCCGCGGATTTCTTTCAGCATCGCCCGCAGATTAGCTTCGATGGCCGCAGGCGATACTTTGCGCAGCATGTCATTGCCTCCGAGGCAGACAATCACCAGCCGCGGCTGATGCTCATCGAGTGTGCCCGGCAGACGCTGCAGTCCACCCGCAGTCTGCTCGCCGGGAACGCCGGCACGGACCACATTACGGCCCAGTAATCCGGACAGCACCGCCGGATAACTTTCCTCGGCTTTGGCACCGGTGCCATAGGTCAGGCTGTCGCCGAAGGCCAGCACCACATCCGTCGCCCCCAGCTTGGTCACTTTCGGCGTACTGCCGCCACAACCGCCCAGCACCATGACTGTCATGATGACCACGATCAGCCAGCGTTTCATGCGCGCTTCTCCTTCATCCGTCCGCTTTTGAAATCACGGATGATTTCGCGTGCCGCATTACGGCCCGGCAATCCGGTAACTCCGCCACCTGGATGTGTGCCGGAACCGCACAAATACAGTCGATTCACCGGCGAGCGGTAGTCACCATGGCCCAGTACCGGCCGCGCAGTCCATAGCTGGTCCAGCGTCAGCGCGCCATGGAAAATGTCCCCGCCGGTCAGGCCGAATTCGCGCTCAAGATCCAGGGGCGAGAGGATTTTTCGGGCAATCACGGCATCCTTGAAATTCGGCGCATACCGGCTCACGGTGTCGATCACGTGATCAGCGGCCTGTTCGCGGATTTCATCCCAGCACAGGCCGTTGGGTAATTCGGGGCTGAAATGCTGGCAGAACAGACTGGCGACATGCTGCCCGGCGGGAGCGAGGCTGTCATCGACCGTTGACGGAATCAGCAGTTCCACCACCGGCGCGCGCGAGCAGCCGTAGGTACGCGCGTCGAAATAAGCCTGTTCCATATAGCCCAGCGAAGGCGCAATGATGATGCCCGACTGGTGATGCTGTGCAACCGCCGTGCCGGGCAGACACTGAAAATCGGGCAGCGCACTCAATGCCACATTCATGCGGAAGGTCGCCGACCCGCACTTCCAGGCCTGCATGCGCTGCCTGAAATCGGCGTCAAGGGCCTGCGCATTGATCAGTTGCAGATACAGCAGCTTGGGATTGACGTTTGCTGCCACACAACGCGCCTCGATCACACGCCCGTCTTTCAGCTGCACGCCCTGCGCCCCGCGGGAATCGACACAGACGTTGACCACTTCCGCGCCGGTGTCGATATGCACGCCGCGGGCACGCGCTTCTGCCGCCATGGCCTGGGTAATCGCGCCCATGCCGCCCATCGCATGCCCCCAGACACCGCGTTTGCCGTTTACTTCGCCAAACACATGGTGAAGCAGCACATAGGCGGTACCCGGCGCATAGGGACTGGCAAAGTTGCCGACAATGGCGTCGAAGCCCAGAGCCGCCTTGATCGGCGCCGACTCAAACCAGAAATCCAGCAGATCACCGGCACTTTTGGTGAACAGGTCCAGCACATCGCGCCGGGACGCCATGTCGAGTTTTTTAAAACGCCTTGCGGTCTTGATGGCAGACAGGAAGTCGCCAAGTCCCCCCCCGACATTGGGCGGCGTCTCCAGCGCCAGCTCCCGCAATACATCGGCCACGCGATCCAGCATGGCGTAATACGCCGGCAGGCGGTTCGCATCAGCGGCGGAGAAACGCGCCACCTCGGACTGGGTCGCCTCAAGTGAACCGCCGACTTTCAGATAATCGGTATCCGACAAGGGCAGGAAATTGGCAATGGGGCGCTCAATGATGCGCAGCCCGTGTTCGGCCAGCCGCAGTTCGCGAATCACCTGTGGATTGAGCAGGCTGACGGTATAACTGGCGGTGGAATTGCGGAATCCGGGATGGAATTCCTCGGTCACTGCGGCGCCACCGACCACCGGCCGCCGCTCGATCACGCGCACTTTCAGTCCTGCAGCGGCGAGATAACAGGCGCAGGTCAGGCCATTGTGGCCGCCACCGACGATCAGTACATCGCAGGCTACGGGTGGGGGCATGGGAGACGGGCTGCTTGCGTGAACGAAAATGGCGCGCCCGAGACGATTCGAACGTCCGACCCCTGCCTTCGGAGGGCAGTACTCTATCCAGCTGAGCTACGGGCGCGTTGCGGGGCAGATTCTACCATGCCCCCCCGAGAGCGACGTTTTACCGGGCATGGCAATGCCGATATAATTCGCGCTTTCCAGAAGCTCCGGGATCTCGCAATGAGCGAACACCATCAGACGGAACATTCCTCTCCGATCAAAACACCCAAGCAGTTGGCGATTGTCGTCTTGCTGGCCTTTATCGTGCCGGTTGTCGTCATCATCGTGCTGGCCCAGCTCGCTGCCGGCAGCAAAAAATCCACGGCATCGCCTGCCGCTCAGGAAGAAGCCATTGCCAAGCGGCTCAAGCCAGCCGGGGAAGTCATCATCTCCGCCAGCGGCGGGGCACAGCAACTGCGTGACGGCAAAACGGTCGTCGAAATGGCTTGCGCAGCCTGCCATGCCACCGGCGCCATGAATGCACCGAAAATCGGTGACAAGGCCGCTTGGGGCAAGCTGACCGGGCGCAGCCTTGAAGCACTGACGGCCAGCGCCATCAAGGGCGTACGCCAGATGCCGGCCCGTGGCGGCAATCCGGATATTCCGGACGTCGAAATCGCGCGCGCCATTGTCTACATGGCGAACCAGGGGGGCGCGAACTGGAAAGAGCCGGCAGCCCCGGCTGCTCCTGCGGCAGCGCCTGCCGCAGCCGCTGCGCCCGCGGTCGCTGCCGCCGCAGCACCTGCCGGAGGCGACACCGGCAAAGGCAAGAGCGTTTACGAATCCAGCTGTGCTGCCTGCCACACGGCAGGGGTCGCAGGCGCACCGAAGACCGGCGACAAAGCCGCCTGGGCGCCCCGCATCAAAACCGGCAAGGATGCATTGTACACATCCGTGATCAAGGGCAAAGGCGCGATGCCGCCGAAAGGTGGCAACGCCTCGGCGTCAGATGCCGACCTCAAGGCTGCGGTCGATTACCTCATCGGGCTGGCCAAGTAATCGCGCACGGCCCGCAGGTGTGTGACTTCAAGGCGCAGCGCTGCTGCGCCTTTTTTATTTGATCCGGCGGACTCATGGCCACTTACGCAATCGGCGACATCCAGGGCTGTTACGACGAGCTGCGTCGTCTGTTGGACAAGATCGGATTCGAAGCCTCGAACGATACGCTGTGGATCGCCGGAGATCTCGCCAACCGCGGACCACAAACACCGGCGGTGCTGCGTTATCTGCGCAGCCTCGGTGACCGCGCCGTCGTCATTCTGGGCAACCACGACCTGCACCTGCTGGTCGTCGCTGCAGGCGTGCGCAAACCACACCACGGTGACACGCTGGACGAACTGCTCTCCGCACCTGACCGCGATGAATTGCTCGACTGGTTGCGCCGTCAGAAGCTGATGCATGCCGGCGCCGGATACGCCATGGTTCACGCGGGTTTGTTGCCGCAGTGGACCATTGCCCAGGCCATGTCACTGGCCGGTGAAGTGGAATCCGTATTGCAGGGGCCCGACTACGGCAACTTCCTGCAGCATATGTACGGTAACGAGCCGCTGCGCTGGCGCGATGATCTGGCCGGTTACGACCGGCTGCGCGTCGTGGTCAATGCAATGACGCGGCTGCGTCTGTGCACACCCGACGGCACCATGGATTTTTCGCACAAGACCGGCCTGCACGGCATGCCGTCCGGCTACCTTCCGTGGTTTGACGTGCAGAACCGGGCGAGCCGGGACACGCCCGTGATCTTTGGCCATTGGGCCGCCCTCGGTCTGCTGCTGCGCCCCGATCTGCTGGGCATTGACTCCGGCTGCGTCTGGGGACGCCAGCTCACAGCGGTGCGTCTGGAAGACCGGCAGGTTTTCCAGTGCGACTGCACCGGGGTCAGCGGCTCAGGCGACTAGCAATCGCGGCATGTGCAGCATCGGCCAGGGCGCGGCGATGCGGCACATCCCCCGGGAGCAGCGGCAGAAAATAAAGATGTGCTTCAATCCTGCGCATCGCGATGATCTGCAGCATTGATTGCCATAACGTTTTGTCGCCGTCAAAAGCCGCTTCAGCACACAGCGAACCATCCGCATGCGTAAAACGCAAAGCCACCGGCTGCACGACGGCGCCGGCGATCAGCGCGGGTTGCAGCAGGGAACTGTGGAAACGCAGAACCTGCGTCCCGTCAGTTGTGGTGCCTTCGGGAAATACCGCCACCACATCACCGTCGAGCATGGCTTCGGCAATCAGGCGGTTGACGCGCGCGGTGTCGCTGCGCCGTCCGCGTTCGATGAACAGCGTACCGGTTTTTGCACTCAGCCAGCCGATGAAGGGCCAGCGGCGGATTTCAGATTTGGCGACAAAACGCATCGGGATGGCCGCGTTCAGCGCAAAGATGTCCAGCCAGGATACGTGGTTCGATACCAGCATCAGCGGCCGCTCCCGGACCGGCGCATCGTGCACGTGTACGTGAACATCGAGAACATGCATCAGCGCAGATGACCATTTGCGGATTTCCTGACGGCAGCGCGCTCTGGAAAAAAACGGAAAGAGCAGCGCGACAATCAGCAGCCCCCGCAACAGGTGCAAAAAAACGCGCGAGAGACGCAGGCCGCGCGTTACCGTCGATGTTGTTTCACGACCGCTCATGGCGGTCATTATAGAGTGGCGCAGCGCGCCGGCCATCAGGATCGCAGGAAATGCCGGGCGTAGCGCGCGCTCATCCGCGACAAGGGCAGCATCATCAGCAGATCAGCGGTGTTGAAATCAGGATCCCACGCCGGTGCGCCGCAGATATAAGCGCCCGCGCGAAGATAGCCTTTGACCAGCGCGGGCGGTTGCACTTCGACATCGCGGCGCAACGCTGCCAGCGGCAATTCGCAGCGCGGGAACACGCGGTATTCCGCAGGTGACAGATGATTCCGCGCGAGCCGGCGATAAATGCTGGCCGCCGCACAACCGCCATCAGCCATGCTTAATGAAGCACAGCCGATCAGGTGCCGGTAATCATGGCGTTCGGCAAACGCTGCAAGCCCCGACCAGAGCAGCGCGATCGTCGTGCCGGTGCGGTAATCGGGATGCACGCAGGAGCGGCCGATTTCGACCGTGGTGTCGCGCAGATGCTGGATGCGGGTCAGATCAAATTCGCTGTCAGCATAGAAACTCCCGATCTCGCGGGCTTTCTGTCCCGGCAGCAACCGGTAGGTGCCGACCACTTCGCCGCTTCCGGTATCGCGTACCAGCAGGTGCTGGCAATGGGGGTCATACAAATCACAGTCGATGCCGAGAGCGGCGCCCGGCACCCGTGCGCCCATTTCTTCGGCAAACACGCGGTACCGCAGGCGCTGCGCCTCCAGCACTTCTGCCGGACTGCGGGCAAAAGACACTGCCAGTGCCGCGCCGGCACCGACATGCGCTTCGACGACTTCAATCGTTTGGTCGAGCATCAAGCCCCTCCGTCGTTTGTTAGACGGATTCGAGGCTAAGGCCGAAGAATGACAGCGCCGTTAAGAACCGGTTAAAAATCGGTGACAGCAGGAACGGCAATCCCGTCCGGGAAATCCTCAGTGCGTGACCCGGGAAGTACGCCCATCGGAAAGAATACGTACGCGCTCGCCGGCTTTGAACGTTTCATCCGCTTCCTGGACAATCGCAACCAGCGCGCCGCTGTCGAGCTTGATCGTAATCTCGACACCCGTGCGTCTTGTTGTGCCCTGCTCGATCGCCTGACCGGCAACACCGCCGGCAACCGCACCGAGCACTGCGGCGATATCCGATCCGCGTCCGCCGCCGACCGTGCTGCCGGCAATACCGCCGACCACTGCACCGGCTGCGGGGCCAACAATCGTGCGGGTGCCTTCGATCTGTACCTGGCGAACGCTTTCGACGATACCCATGCGTACATTCTGTTCGCGTCGCGCTTCGTCGCGGGTATAGGAACCGCCACCCAGGCTTTCAGCACAACCGGCGAGCATTATTGCCGCCAAAGCCGCTGCTGCAAGCTGCATCCGCTTGTCCATATTCGTTTCTCCAGTTACCACAATTTCATGCCGAAGGCCTTCTGGAACCGGTCAGCCGCTTCTGCGAGGTCAAACCGGTGATTCTGTCCGCCCCGGCGGGCAATTTTCAGCGAGCCCATCAACGAAGCCAGGCGCCCGGTCAGTTCCCAGTCGGCGCCTGAGGCCAGTCCGTAGAGCAGACCGGCCCGGAAGGCATCGCCGCAGCCGGTCGGATCCAGCACCGCTTCCGGTTTAACGCTTGGGATCTCGATCTGTTTACCGCCGGTATGCACGACTGCCCCTCTCGCACCCATTGTGACCACAATTGCCTTGACGAGTTTCGCCAGTTCATCGAGTTTTTTTCCGGTGCGCTCCTGCAACATTTGCGCCTCGTAGTCGTTGACGGTGACGTAATCCGCCAACCGCACGAATTCCTCCAGTTCCGGTCCACCGAACATCGGCAGGCCCTGGCCCGGATCGAAAATGAACGGGATGCCTGCCTCGTTGAATTCGCGTGCATGCTGGATCATGCCGTCGCGGCCGTCTGGCGCAACGATGCCGAGACTGGTTCCTTTGGCATCGGCAACATGGTTCTCGTGGGCATGGTTCATCGCGCCCGGATGGAAGGCGGTGATCTGGTTGTCGTCGAGATCGGTGGTGATGAAAGCCTGTGCGGTAAACGTACCCGGCACCTGACGGATGTAATCCTGCGCGAGATTGAGTCGCTGCAACCGCTCGTCATACGGCGCAAAGTCATCGCCGACAGTGGCCATGATGCGTGCTTCACCGCCGAGCATTTTCAGCGTGTAAGCAATGTTGCCGGCGCAGCCGCCGAACTCACGCCGCATGTCAGGCACCAGAAACGCCACATTCAGGATATGCAACTGGTCGGGCAGGATGTGATTTTTGAACTGGTCGCGAAACACCATGATGGTGTCGTACGCCATCGAACCGCAGATCAGGGTGGACATCGGCTGAAACCTTGAGAAAAAGAAGGCCGGATTATAACAACGCCCGGACTTTCACTCTGCGGCTGTGGTTGGAAATATGCTGCGGCCTGCCGCATAATCCGTGGCAACGGCCGGTTGTTGACGTCCGCGACCCGAATACAACTTCAGCGAGGAAAAGAACCATGCTCCAGGAATTCAAACAATTCGCCATGCGCGGCAATGTCGTCGATATGGCCGTCGGCATCATCATCGGCGCAGCCTTCGGCAAAATCGTCGAGTCACTGGTCAAGGATCTGATCATGCCGCCGATCGGGATGCTGCTGGGCAAAGTCGACTTTGCCAACCTGTTCGTGGTGTTGCGCGATGGCGCGAACCCGGGCCCGTATCTCAGTGTCGATGCCGCGCAAAAAGCCGGTGCAGTCACTTTCAACTATGGCGTGTTCATCAACACCTGCATCAGCTTCATCATCGTGGCCTTTGCCGTGTTCGTGCTGATCCGTGCCATCAACCGGATGAAGCAGAAAGAAGCCGAGGCGCCTGCGGCTCCGGCCCCGACGCCGGAAGACGTGCTGTTGCTGCGTGAAATCCGTGATGCGCTGAAAAAATAAGGGCGGCAAGCCCGGTGTTGCCGCTTGCGGCAGCGCCGGGGGTTTGATTGCAAGCAATTGATTTTATTGAATTATTTATGACCTTGGGGGCTCCAGCAGCTCATCCGAATAAAACCAGCCCCCACACCAGCGGCACACCGATCAGGGCCAGCAGCACAGCAGCGCTGCCGATATCCTTGGCACGCTTGGCCAGAGCATGATTTTCCAGAGAGATGCGATCGACCGCGGCTTCCACTGCGGAGTTCAGCAACTCCACGATCAATACCAGCAGTACTGAAAAAACCATCAGCGCTTTGCCGCCGCCGCTGGCCGGCATGAACAAAGCCGCGGGAATCAGCAGGGCCGCCAGAAACACCTCCTGGCGAAAAGCATCCTCGTGCCGGAAGGCTGCGCGCAATCCCTCCATGGAATAAAAAAACGCGTTGTACACGCGTTTGATTCCGGTCTTGCCTTTGTGCGGACTTTCAGCGGCAGGCACGGCATCGGTTTTGTTGTCCATGATCAGTCCGGAAAGTCTACGGTGTTGTTCGGAGGGGCAAGTGCCTCAGGCGTCGGCTTCGGCAATTTTCTGATATGCCGCAGCATCCAGGAGACTTTTCATTTCGGCTGTATCGTCCGGCTTGAGGCGAAACATCCACGCCGCGTAGGGGTCTTCGTTGACCTTCTCCGGAGCGTCAGACAGCGCCTCATTGATGGCGACCACTTCACCGGAAACCGGTGAATAGATATCGGAAGCCGTTTTTACCGACTCGACTACGCCGCAGGCATCACCCTGTTTCAGTTTGCGCCCGATCGCGGGCGGGTCGACAAAAACAACATCCCCCAGCTGTACCTGGGCATGATCAGTAATGCCGACGGACACCAGGCCATCGCTTTCGCTTTGCGCCCACTGATGCGTTGCACTGTATTTCAGATGTCCGGGTGTACTCATGGTCGCTCCATTGTCAAATGCGTTTCAATCAACCGTCCCGCTTAAATTGCGGGAGCAGCCAGAACTGCAAGGCGAAAACCCGCCGCGCCCAGATTGCCGGTCTCCAGCGCAAGCCGTACCGTCAATTCCGCATTGGCAGCAATGCCCGCGCCGATATCCCGCCCTGCACCGAGATAATCGGCGGGCAGGAAAATCCGCCGGGCCAGCGTATGGTCGTTGACGTTGGTCAGCACCAGGTCCAGCGCCGGGTAGGCCACGTCATGCCCGGCATGATTGCGCAGTGTCGCCGTCAGCTGGATCCGGTTGGGGTTCGCGGGATCAATCACCTGCAGATCCGACGCTTCGATCAGAATTGACTGCGGGCGTTGCGGCAACGTCACCAGGCAGCCCGCTTGTGCGCACAACCCGTTCAGCGCCTGTTTGGCCAAGGGCAGCCGTGCCGCCACCTCACTGCGATAAAAAAACACCCCCTGCGCCGCCAGCACAACAATAAGCAGAACGGCGGCCACCCGAAAATGTCTCTGCGACTGGGCCGGACCCTTGGCTCGCACCTGGGTAAATGGATTGTCGGCATCCTGCCCGGCCTCCGCAGGCGGTGACTCGGGGGAGACCTCGGCAGAGGACAACATTTCCGCATCAGCAACCGGCTCTTCCTGCGGCGCCGGCTGGATGACCGGGGTTTCAGCGACAGCATCAGCTCCGGAATCCGTGCCGGGCAGGGACTCGGGCAATTCATCTGCCGGCTTCGTCGCCATCGAATCGGAAATGACCGCCGGTTCTGTGACGGCTTGAACCGTCACCGCAGGCTGCTCAGGCATTGCCGCTGCGGCCGTTTCCAGCGGCACCGGCTCCGGGGCGAGTGCCGCCAACGCATCAAAAACCTGCATGCAGCGCCCGCAGCGCACCTGCCCGGCATGCGCCTGCAGTTGCGCTGTGGTCACGCGAAACACCGTCTGGCAATGCGCGCAGCGCGTCGTGAGAGACGAAGCAGTCATCAGAGGGGGAGGCATCCGGCCGGCAAAGCTTGCATGCGTCCAATGATACCCAAGGCAGCGCCCCTGTAGACGCTGCGCCGGCAAAAGTCGCGGCTAACGGCGACGGCCCGTCAGCAACACCCAGCCCTCATCAGTGGCAGCACGCGTCATGATGAAATCCGGCGCATAGGCTTCCAGCACCGTATCCGCCTGCTCGACGAGAATCCCGGAGAGGGCGATCTGGCCGCCTGCCCGGGTCAACCGCGCCAGCAGCGGTGCCAGTACCGTCAGCGGATTGGCCAGAATATTGGCCACGACAATCTGCGCCGGACCGGCAACATCCTGCTCCGCCGTGGCCCAGGTGATTTCAACACCGTTCTGTTGCGCGTTCTGCTGCGCCGCCTGTACCGCTTGCGGATCAATATCGATGCCGCAGGCGCGCGCCGCGCCCAGTTTCATCGCGGCAATCGCCAGGATGCCGGAGCCGCAACCGTAATCCAGCACATCGGTTTCCGGCGTGACGGTCTCCGTCAGCCAGCGCAGGCACAGCCGCGTGGTCGGATGCGCACCGGTGCCGAAGGCCACACCCGGGTCCAGTGCGATATTGATGGCCGAGGGATCGGGCGGGGTATGCCAGCTCGGCACGATCCAAAGCCTCGGGGTGATCGGTATCGGATTGAACTGGCTTTGCGTCAGCCGCACCCAGTCGGCATCCTCAACGCGTTCGATGCGGAAGGCCTCTGTCGCGGCAAGCCCGGCCGCAGCCAGCGCTTCGGGTACCAAGGTATAAAGATCGGCATCAATCGCAAACAGCGCACCGACGCGATTGCTGTTCCAGCCTGACGCCGGAGCCTCGCCGGATTCAGCGAAAATGGGGCGCTCCTCGGCGGTGCCTGCGGCGGCATCCTGCACATCCACCGCCAGCGCGCCGACTTCCATCAGCGCATCGCTGAGGATTTCAACCGATTCCTCTGCCGTCTCGATGATTGCGCAAAGCCAGGGCATTGTTGCTCCGTTCCGACCCCGCCGCTATTCCGCGCGGGTCAGCTTGGCGAGGCGTTCTTCGAGGTAATGGATGCTGGTGCCGCCACGGCGAAACGCCGTGTCGCTCATCAGCTCCTGGTGCAGCGGCAGATTGGTCTTGATGCCCTCAATGACGGTTTCCGACAGGGCAATATGCATCTTCGCAATTGCCTGCTCTCGCGTATCACCGTAAGTGATGATCTTGCCGAGCAGCGAATCGTAATTCGGCGGCACGAAATAACCGCTGTAGGCATGCGAATCGACGCGTACACCGGGGCCACCGGGCATGTGCAGTGAGGTGATGCGGCCCGGAGACGGCGTGAATTTGTGAGGGTCCTCGGCATTGATCCTGCACTCGATCGAATGGCCCTTGATGATCACATCCTTCTGCCGCAGCAGCATTTTCTCGCCGGCAGCGATACGGATCTGCCACTGCACGAGATCCAAGCCCGTCACACATTCAGTCACCGGATGCTCCACCTGCAACCGGGTATTCATTTCAATGAAATAAAACTCGCCGCCCTCATACAGGAACTCGAAAGTGCCCGCGCCCTGATAACCGATCTTGCGACAGGCTTCGGCGCAGCGTTCACCAACTTTGGCGCGCGCCCGCGCGTCGAGCAGCGGCGCCGGCGCTTCTTCGATGATTTTCTGGTGCCGCCGCTGCATCGAGCAATCGCGGTCCCCCAGATACAAGGCATTCTTGTGTTTGTCCGCGAGCACCTGAATTTCAATGTGCCGCGGTTTCTCCAGATATTTTTCCATGTACACCGACGGATTGCCGAATGCCGCCTGTGCTTCGGAGCGCGTGGTGTTGACGGCGTGGATCAGAGCCGCTTCGGTATGCACCACACGCATGCCGCGTCCGCCGCCGCCGCCCGCGGCCTTGATGATCACCGGGTAACGGATCTGGCGCGCGATCTTGACGATTTCCTTGGGGTCTTCAGGCAGCGCGCCGTCCATGCCGGGCACAACCGGCACACCGGCCTTTTTCATCGCGTTCTTGGCGCTGACCTTGTCGCCCATCAGCCGGATGGTTTCGGCCTTGGGTCCGATGAAGGTGAAGCCGCTTTGTTCGACCCGCTCGGCGAAGTCGGCGTTTTCCGACAGAAACCCGTAACCGGGATGAATGGCCTGGGCATCGGTGACTTCCGCCGCACTGATGATCGCCGGGACATTGAGGTAACTGCCGCTGGACGGCGCCGGTCCGATACACACCGACTCATCGGCCAGACGAACGTATTTCGCCTCGGCATCCGCTTCGGAATGCACGACCACGGTCTTGATGCCCATCTCGCGGCAGGCGCGCTGGATACGCAGTGCGATTTCGCCGCGATTGGCTATGAGAATTTTGTCGAACATGGATTCAGGTTATCCCCGGCGCCGCAATCATCCGGAACTCCGCTGCTGGCGAGCCGTTCCGCACAATCTGAGACAGGTGTTAATGAGCTCAGCCGATGATGAACAGCGGCTGACCGTACTCGACCGGTTGGCCGTTCTCGACCAGGATGGCCTTGATCACGCCATCCGCGTCGGCTTCGATTTCATTGAGCAGCTTCATCGCTTCGATGATGCACACGGTCTCGCCGGACTTGATCGGCGAGCCGACCTCGACAAACGGTTTCGACCCCGGCGCCGCCGAGCGGTAAAACGTGCCGACCATGGGCGACTTCACGGTGTGACCTTCGGGTTCCGCGGGCGGCGCCTCCACAGCGGGCGACGCCGGTTCCGCAGATTCGGCCAGCGGCATGGACACGGGCATCATCGGCTGCGGCGCATGCGCCATCATCACCGGCGCAGATGCGCCGCCAAAACGGCTGATGCGCACTTTTTCTTCGCCTTCGGTGATTTCCAGTTCGGCGATATCCGACTGCTGCACCAGATCAATCAGTGTTTTCAGTTTTCTCAAATCCATGACTAACCCTTCTTTTTCGTGTGGCGCAAAGCGTAATCCAACGCCAGTTCATAACCGGCCGGGCCCAGGCCACTGATCACGCCGACCGCGATATCGGAAAAATAGGACTCGCGGCGGAACGATTCCCGCGCAAACACATTGGATAAATGAATTTCGACAAACGGGATGGCCACCGCCGCCAGCGCATCGCGCAAAGCAACGCTGGTGTGAGTGAATGCGGCGGGATTGATCAGGATGAAATCCGTGCCGTCCCGCCCGGCCTGCTGCACCCGTTCGACCAGGTCCGCCTCGGAATTACTTTGAAAGGCTGCCAGACCGATCCCGGCGGCCTGGGCCCGCGCCTGCAGACGACTTTCGATCTCAGCGAGGGTCGTCGCCCCGTAGATGCCGGGTTCGCGCGTACCGAGCAGATTCAGGTTCGGACCGTTGAGCAATAACAATTGTTTGGGACTACTCATGGCCTTCCCGCTTATTTATAATGGTTGGACATTTCGCGGCGAGTCACCCCGCCCAAGCCCGCTCCGGGCCGCAAAATCAGCTCAAATTCAATTTCGACGATTTTGCCAGAAGTTAGTAAAAATTGTCTACAAAAGTCTGCTGGTTACGCCATTTTGACGAGATTTGCCCTCCAATTTGCCGGCCTTTCGCTTTTCGGCGACTCACTGGAAGCCCGGGGCCGCACAGCCAATTCGCGGAAAATTTGCAAGCTTCTGTATAAATCCAAAATTTTGGCAATAAACCAACAAATAGACGAAGAAGAGCAAAAATAAAGGGGGTTTGGAAGAGGAAGGCGCTTGATTGTGGCTGAAATCCCCGCCCGCCAGACCTCCTGACCGGTCTTTTACGCGGTTATTTCAGTAAAGGCTGCAGCGTAGCCCGCATACGCTCTTCCGAGATGCCACCGACAAGATGGGCAACAATACGATTCGCAGGATCCATCACCAAAGTGTAGGGCAAGACGCCAGCCTTGTTGCCTGCCTCACGTGACAGATCCATCGCATCGATCCCGCCAATGACCAGGGGATAATCTACCTTGAACTCTTTTGCAAATTCACGGACTTTGTCGGCTTGATCGATGGCAATGCCGACAAATTGGACATTTTTAGCAGCATATTCCCGCTGGAGACGAACAAACATCGGGATCTCCTCGCGGCATGGCGCGCACCAGGTTGCCCAGTAATTCACCACCAGAATACGCCCGCGGTGTGCGGTCAACGATGCAGGCATACCATCCAGCCCGGTGACGCGGCTCTCCAGAACTTTCCGACCCAATTCCGGTGAAGGTCCATCCCCGAAACCGCCAATTCGGAACAGATGCGCGCCATAACCCGCGGCAGCGGCCAGCCCGCCGACCCCGGCGAGGAGCAAAGTCCGGCGCAGCGGGCTCACCGTACGCTCAGTGCCTGATCCAGCACCGTTGAGAATTTGTCAGCGGCCTGAAAACCGATCACCCGCAAGCCCGGAATTTCACGCCCGGCGGGATCGAAAAAGACAATGCCGGGGGGGCCGAACAGGCTGAACCGTTTGAGCAAAGCCTGATGCTCGGCACCGCCGGCGGTAACGTCAGCCTGCAGTTTGACCATGCCGGCCATGCGCGACTGCACGGCAGGATCGGTAAAGGTATAGCGCTCCATTTCCTTGCAACTGACGCACCAGTCGGCATAAAAATCGAGCATCACTGTCTTGCCCCGGGCTGCGGCGACCGCAGCGTCCAGTTCGGCAATGCTGCCCACACGCTGAAACGCAACCGCTGAAGCATTTGACAGCGCGCCCGCTGCGGCCCCGCGCAGCCCGGACAATGGCTGCAGCACATCGCGGCTGCCGGACAGCGCACCGATGACGTAAGCCACCCCGGCTACCAACGCAATGATCCCGACCCCCTTGCTGATGCGCGCAAAACC
>JBIIZE010000064.1:0-8474 GCA_044346435.1 Burkholderiales bacterium | reverse complement strand
TGCGCAACGGTCCGGCGAGCACCTTGTTGGCATCGGCATGCAGCTTGTCGAGGATCGGTTGCGGCACCTTGGACTGCGTGCACAGGCCGTACCATCCGGTGACGTCATAACCCGGAACGCCGGATTCCGCGAACGTCGGCACATCGGGCAACTGCGCGCTGCGTTCCGCCGAAGTCACCGCAAGCCCGCGCAAGCGGCCTGACTTCACCGCGGCGAGCGGTGCGCCGGCGAGATTGCCGACGGAAGATTCCATGTGGCCGCTGATGACGTCGGCCAGCGCCTGCGCCGCACCCTTGTAGGGCACGTGGATGATGTTGATCTTGGTCATCGACTTGAGCAATTCAATCGACAGGTGCGGAGAAGCACCGACGCCCGATGATCCGTAATTCAGTTTTCCAGGATTCTTGCGGGCGTAGTCGATGTATTGCTGAAGATTCCGGATCGGCATCGAGGGATGCACCATGAACAGGTTGGGCACACCGCCAATCCACACCGGAAAGGCGAAATCGCCGATCGGATCGTAAGTGAGCCGCTTGGCAAAACGCGCCGGGGTCACCGAATGCGATCCGATGTTGCACAAGACCATGGTGTAGCCGTCGGGCGGCGCCTTGGCAGTGGCTTCAGTGGCAATGTTGCCCGCGGCGCCGGGCCGGTTCTCCACCAGAACGTTGCCCCCCCACAACTCGCCGAGCGCCTGCGCCATCATCCGCGCTGCGGTATCGACCCCGCCGCCCGGCGTATATCCGACCAGGATGCGCACCGGTCGCGTGCCCGGATAGTTCTGCGCTTGGGCGATTCCGGCTGCGAGCAGCACAACTGTCAGGATGATACGTGCGGCGTTTTTCATCGGGTTCTCCTCTTCTGATGGCCCCTGTAATCAGGGCTTGTTGATATTGTCGCCAAGCTGATGCCGCTATTGGCCTTACCGGTTGAATCAGTCGATCTTGGCACCGGCCTTGCGGATCACTTCCGCCCACTTCGCGGAATCCGTGCGCACCAGCGTCCAGAATTCTTCCGGCGTGCCGGTCAGCGGTTCCGATCCCAGCGCGAGTATGCGTTCGCTGGCTGCCGGCGAATGCACCGCCTTGTTCAGCCGGGCATTGAGCACGGTAACAATCGCCTTGGGGGTTCCCGCCGGCACCACGACACCATGCCAGGTTGTCGCTTCATAGCCGGCGACACCGGACTCGATCAACGTCGGCACCTCGGGAAATACCGAAGACCTTTTCGCACCGGTAACCGCCAGCCCGCGCACGCGGCCGGCCTTGACGTGACCGCTGGCCGAATTCAGGCCTTCCATCATTAGTTGCACCTGACCGGACATCAGGTCGGCAATGGCGGCCGGACCACCTTTATA
The DNA here is from genome assembly GCA_044346435.1 of Burkholderiales bacterium. Classification (GTDB taxonomy): domain Bacteria; phylum Pseudomonadota; class Gammaproteobacteria; order Burkholderiales; family SG8-41. The sequence continues at coordinate 7,117 of JBIIZE010000064.1, read as the reverse complement.
GGGAACATGCACGATATGCGTGCCGGTCATGTTCTTCAGCAGTTCGAACCCGATATGCCCGGGAGAACCGTTGCTCGACGAGGCATTGAACAGCTTGCCGGGATTCTGCTTTGCATAGTCGATGACTTCACGCATGTTGCGGAACGGCGACTTGGGGCTCGCCAGCACCATCATGTAACCGGTAATGGTCTGCCCCACCGGCGACAGCTCGCGCAGCGCATCGATCAGCGGTTTGCTGACCAGATGCGGCCCGATGGCCAGTGAACCGATCGGCGCGTAACCGATGGTGTAACCGTCTCGTGTGGCGCGGGCCGTGAGTTCCATGCCGAGTTGCAGCGCGCCGCCCGGCCGGTTGTCGACAACCACCTGCTGGCCGAGTTCGCGCGCGAGTTCGGTGGCAACGATGCGCGCGACATTGTCGGTCGAGGCTCCGACCGCCTGCGGTACGATCATGCGCACCGGGCGCTCGGGATAAGCCGACCATGCGGGAGTCGCCAGCATCAGCGACATCAGCAACCAGAACTTGAAGCCGTACGAGAACGCCGTCGTGCCCTGCATGATTGCCTCCGCCGTTTTTAATTACCGCTGGTGATCCCCGCGGCTTTGACCGTCTTGGTCCATTTCGCCAGTTCGGCGTGAATGAACTTGCGCGCTTCGGCCGCACTGTTGCCTACCGGTACGGCGCCCAGACGGGCGACGCGCTCCTTGACGTCCGGCAAAGCCAGCAGACGTACGGACTCGGCATTCAGTTTCTCCACCACCGGCGCGGGAATTTTTGCCGGCCCCATCATCACGACCCAGGACGTCGATTCATAACCGGGCACGGTTTCGGCAATGGGCACTGCATCCGGGAGTTCCGCAGAACGGGTCTTTGAAGTGATGCCGAGAACCTTCAGGCGGCCGCCCTTGATATGCGGCAACGTCGCGATCAACGTGTCAAACATGACATTGACGCGGCCGGCAAACAGATCGGGATGCGCTGCAGTGCTGCCTTTGTACGGCACATGCAGCATCTTGACACCGGTCATCAGCTTGAACAGTTCGGCGCTCATATGCGGTGATGTGCCGGTACCGCTCGACGCGAAACTGATGCTGTCGGGCTTGGCCTTGGCGAGGTCGATCAACTCCTTGACCGACTTCACTTGGAACTGGGGATTGCTCACCAGCACCAGCGGATTGGACGCGGCAATTGTCACGAAGGTGAAATCGCGATCTGAATCATAGGGCAGCTTGTGGATCGCCGGATTGATCGCAAAACTCAGTGCGACCATGCCCAGCGTGTAACCGTCGGCCGGTGCCTTGGCCACGATGTCGGTGCCGATGATGCCGGAAGCCCCCGTGCGGTTGTCGACGACCGCAGTCACACCCCAGGTTTGCGCAAACTTGTCGGCAAACATGCGCGCGATGACGTCCGACGCGCCGCCCGGCGGAAACGGCACAATGATGCGAATCGGCCGCTCGGGATAGGCCGCAGCGGCCGGCAGTGAAACAGCGGATGCCGCGAATAAAACGGAACAGGCCATTGCAGCGCGCAGGCAAATGGCCGGCGCGGTCAGACGCGAAACATGAGACATGTCATCTCCTCCAGATGAAGGCGGCATTGTGGCCCATGTGAGACAGCCTTGGAAGCTTTGCGCAACGCCGTCCGTATCGTGGTACGTCCTGCAGCGGACGCCGAGAAAAATACTTTTTTATCAATGCCTTATGGATGCGTCGTCGAAACACCATTTGGCCACAAGAAGATCTGTACGATGCCATAGCGCCCAAATTGGCCGTGCGCCAGAATATCGGCCTCGCGGACACCGCGAATTCTCAAAATTTTTCAGGCAATCCATTGGGGGAGTACATGAAAGCAGGCCAGCAGGGCAGCAAAGACCGAGCCGCCATCCTCGCATCACTGCCGATGCGCGCGGACGAAGATCCGTTTGTCGTCGCCATCGGCGGTTTCTACCGCCGCTGGTTCAACCTGATCGACGACCTGCAGTTGCTGATCAACACCGTCGCCAAAATAAAGAGCACCGAAGACGAAGACTGGGTTCCGGTGTGGAGCGCGGTCGGTGCCGAGTACGAAAAGAAAGGCGACGTGCTGCTCGCGCGCAAGGACAAGCCCGGTGCGCGCCAGGCCTATGTACAGGCCAAGACCTATTACAGCCTCGCGCGTTTCCCGTCGCCTTATTGGTCGGGCTCGTCCATCTGCCCGCCCGACATGAGCCCGATGAAGGCGCAGTCGTATGAAGATTACCTGCGCTGCTACCGCAAATCGGCGGCGCTGCTGCCCGACCAGCCGGAAGTCATCACCGTCACCAAAAACGGCATGAAGGCCACCGGTTACCTGCGCCTGCCCAAGGGCGCGTCGAAAACCAACAAGGTGCCGGCGGTGCTGGTGATGTGCGGCGCCGACATGTACAAGGAAGACCGCGAGAAATACGCTGAAGGCGCGCTGTCGCAGGGCATGGCCGCATTGGTCGTTGATGCGCCGGGCACCGGCGAAACAACCTTTCCGCATGCACCGGAATCGGTGGTCGCCTGGCAAGCCGCGCTGGATGTCTTGCAGAAGCGTCCTGAAATCGACGGTAACCGCATCGGGGCTTTCGGCGTCAGCCGCGGCGGTCTGTGGGTGATTCGACTCGCCGCCAATGATGCCCGTATCAAAGGCCTGATCGCCTGCGCACCGGGCGGCGCCGGTTACTGGGGTTCGGCGGAAGAACGTGCCGAATGGCGCGCCGCAGCCTACGAACGGGCCAAGACCAACTGGTTCGGCCCGCGCGGCACACGGCCGCCGCTGAAGGAAGTCACCGAAGAGGAACAGCGCAAGGAATTCCTGCGCTGGTCGCTGAAGGATCAGGACCTGCTGAAAAACCTGACCATGCCGATGTATCTGGTCAACGGCAAGATCGACCACCTGACACCCATCGGCAATCTCTACATGCTGCTGGAATCCGGCCCTGCCGACGGCCGCGTTGCGCGCGTCTACCCGGATGACGGCCACATTGCCGCGAAGAATGAACGCGAATGGGGCCCGGCATCGTGGGCCTGGCTGCGCGGCGTGCTGACCAAGGGCATGAAGCCGTCGAAGCCGGCAACAAAAAGGGTCATCACCTTCAAAGTGACCAAACCCGCAAAAACCAAACCGGCCACCGTGAAAAAGGTCGTCAAGAAAACTGCCGTGAAAAAGAAATAGGCTTGCACTGACTCAAAAAGGCGCATCGACAACGATGCGCCTTTTTTTATTCAGCGTTCCACCGGGTCTTCCCGATGCGATTACTGCTTTGTAACCAGATCCCCGATGGCACGCCATGAATCGCACTCACTGGCGCCACGCGCACGGTTGTCCTTTACGATTTTCTCCGCACGCCCGATCACCTCGTTAGCACCCTGCCGGTCGCGCTCCGTACGCATCGGCGCCGACTTCATCGACTGCAGCATGCCGTTCACTATTTCCCGGCATTGCGCTTCGGTTGGCGTTTTCTGCTGTGCCATGGCCGGCATCGCAGCAACAAGCATCGCCAACACGAACAGGAATCTGAACTTATTCACCCTGACCTCCTTATTGTCCTGAAACATCCACACCGCACAATCGCGGCAATACTTCGCCAATCGGCAATCGAACTACCGCATCCGCCACCTCATCAAACTGGGTTGCCCCGGCATTGATGATCACCACCCGCGCGCCGGCATCAAGGGCGCGCGGCACAGCGGCGGCGACCGGATACACCTGCAGCGTGGTACCAATGGCGATGAACAGGTCGCCCTCTGCGGCAACCGTCATCGCGCGCTCGATCACTTCCGGAATCAGCGGCTGACCGAAAGAAATGGTGTCGCTTTTGAGCAGGCCGCTGCATTGCAGGCATTCGGGGTCCTCCTCGCCGGCACGCACGCGATCCAGCGTCTGCTGCATCGGCCCGCGCCAGCCGCAGGCCAGGCACATCACGGTATGCAGCGTGCCGTGCACTTCGATCACTTTTTCGGCAGACACGCCGGCGCGCTGGTGCAGGCCGTCAATGTTCTGGGTGATCAGTGCGTGCAGCCGGCCGCGCCGCTCCAGTTCGGCCAGTGCACGATGGCCGGCATTGGGCGCCGCGGTCCACGCCGGATGCGCAAGCCGCGACTGCCACGACAGGCGGCGCACTTCGGGATCCGTCGTGTAATAACGGATGTCGGACATGCGCTCGGCCTTGGGGTTTAGCGTCCACACGCCTTGGGGTCCGCGGAAATCCGGAATACCGGAGTCGGTGGAAATGCCCGCGCCGGTGAGCACGACCACGCGCTGCGCAGCTTCAATCCAGTCACGGATGGTATTGAGTTCGGGATAGCCGTCCATGCACCGGATGATGCCGCAGCACCGTAAACCACACCATGACTGGCTGCTTTCTGCGCGCAGCGGCAGCAAAAAAGCGCGTCTCGTGCCCGTTTTTCAGTTCAAAACCCCGTTGGGGTGCCAATTGCACAAATTTCCTGATGCGCCAGCTGAAAAATTAACAGTTATTGCGTTGCAACATTGTAACAATTGAGTGCTCTAATGGTTACGCATCATATTGATTTATATGACCTTATAAATCCGATGTTTTTTATGCACAGCACCATAAAGGAGTTTGCGATGAAAACCGTTATCACCGAAGTTCCCGGCAGTACCGAACTGCTCGCTCGTGTCCATCTGACAGCCGCTGACCGTTGCCGCGCCGAAGCCGCGCTGCTTCGCGGCGAAGCTTTGGCTGACCTGCTGCTCGGCGCCACGCGCATCATGAAGGGCTGGATTGAACATCACCAGCAACACGCAACCGATCCGCGTCACCTGAAATCCGCCGGCTGATTCCAGCAAGCGGACGCGCGGCGTAAATACGCGGCGCTGCTGCAGCGCCGGTGACCGGCTTCGCCAATCGGGCGAACGGTCCCGGGGCGAGGTCGCGCCTGCGGCCGTTATAATCGGGCGGAAACATGCCGCTCGCCCTGCTCCTCGTCCTCTCCTGCATTGCCTTCATCACGATGAAGGGCAGCCGCATCCTGATGACGCTGTATGCGGTCGATCTCGGCGCCGGGCCGTTCGAAACCGGCATCCTGTTTGCGCTGTACGGTTTGTTCCCTTTTCTGCTGGCCATCGCCGCCGGCCGCATGGCCGACCGTTTCGACAACCGCCTGCTGATCTACTGGGGACTGGGCAGCTACACGGTCAGCCTGGCGATTCCGTATTTTTTCCCGTCGCTGGCGATGCTATACGTGGTCGCGCCGCTGTGGGGCTTCACCAGCATGCTCTGGGTGGTAGCGACGCAGAACTTTGTCGGCGTGCTGTCGACTGCGGAAACCCGCACGCGCAACTTCAGTTATTACAGCCTCGGTGAATCCACCGGATCGGTGATCGGGCCGATTGCCGTCGGCCTGTCCATTGATACGCTGTCGCACCAGCCAACCTTCCTGCTGGTGGCGATCATTCCGGTGATCTGCGGACTGACCGTTGCCTTCAAGCGCGACCTGTTCCCGCCGACCGCCATAGTCAGTACCGGCGCACAGGCGCCTCGCAACATGAAAGACCTGCTGGCGCTGCCGGCGATGCGCAACGCCTTGCTGTCGAATGCAGCGGTGATGACAGGACTCGATCTGTTCAACCTGTACATGCCGATTTACGGCCACAGCCTGAATTTCTCCGCAACGACCATCGGCCTGATCATGGGCGCGTTTGGTGCAGCCGCTTTTGTCACCCGACTGTTCATCCCGCCGATCACCAGACGTTACGGCGAACGCGCAATGCTCGCCGGGGCCTTCATCATTTCGGGCGTGGCATTCATGGCCTTCCCGCTGACGACCAGCGCACCGCTGCTTGCGGCCAGTGCGTTTGTGCTTGGCCTCGGACTGGGTTGCGGACAGCCGCTGTCCATGATCCTGTCCTTCAATGCCGGACCGCCCGGCCGTTCTGCGGAAGCGATTTCGATGCGCCTCGCGGTCAGCTACGGCGCGCATGTGTTCGTGCCACCGGCCTTCGGCGTGATCGGCGCCGCTGTCGGCGGCGTCGCGACGATTTTCTGGACCTGTGCTGCGGTCATGGGCTGCGGGTCATGGATCAACCGCAGCGCAGCTGTCGCTGCTGAAAACAAGGAGAAACCGTGATGGCAAGTTATCCCGAACTCAAGGACCGTGTTGCACTGATCACCGGCGCGGCACAAGGCATCGGCGCGGAAACTGCTCGACTGTTTGCGCAACAGGGCTGCAAGGTTGCCATTGTCGATATTGATGCCGAAAACGGTAACAAGGTTGCCGCCGACATCACCCGGACCGGAAACACCGCGCAGGCGTTCAAGACCGACATCACCGACGTTGCATCGGTCGAGCAATGCATCGCCGGTATCGTCAAGGCCTTCGGCGGTATCGACATCGTCATCAACTGCGCCGGCGGCTACGGCCGGCTGGCCACCGTTGAAGACATGCCCATCGACGAATGGGACCGCACGGTGACCCTGAACCTGCGCAGCGTGTTCCTGATCTGCAAGATGGCCATTCCCCACCTGAAAAAATCAAAGGCCGGACGCATCATCAACGTGTCGTCGATTTCCGGACGCACGGTGCACGCCGCCTCCTCGCCGGCCTATGGAGCGGCCAAGGCCGGCGTCACCCAGCTGACACGTTTTCTCGCCTTCCAGCTGGGACCGGACAATATCACCGCGAATGCGGTCGCGCCGATCACTACGCTGACAGCGCGTGTCGCGGCACTGCGCAGCGAAGCCGACATCGAACGCATCGCATCACAAGTACCGTTGCGCCGGCTGGCGGTGCCTGAGGATCATGCGCAGGCCATGCTGTTCCTCGCCTCGGATGCGGCCGCGTACATCAACGGCGTGGTACTGGATGTCAACGGCGGCCGGGTGATGATGTAATGTAGATTCCGCTGCAACCACAACGCTTTTCTGGAGGAGAAAAATGTCGTTTAACATGAACGCCCTTGTCCGGCTGATCGTGCTGGGCGCCCTGCTGCTGCCGACCGCTGCCGCGTGGTCGGCCAACGCGACTTATCCGTCACGCCCGATACGCATCGTCACCTCGGAACCGGGCGGCGGCAACGACATCCTTGCGCGGATCATGGCCGAAGGCATCAACAACAGCCTGTCGCAGCGGGCGATCGTCGACAACC
>JBIIZE010000063.1:0-8491 GCA_044346435.1 Burkholderiales bacterium | reverse complement strand
CCACGCGCGCTGCAGTTCCTCACATGAAAAAAGCCGGCGGCGGCCGCATCATCAACCTCAACATGGTCGGTGCCAAGCAGCCGGGTGCGGCAATGTTCCCGACCACGGTCAGCCGCGCGGCAGGCCTGGCACTCGCCAAGGGGCTGTCCAAGGAGCTGGCGCCCGACAACATCCTGGTCAACGTCGTTGCTGTCGGCAAAATCAAGTCGAAGCAGCAGGAACGCGGCGCCGCGCGCAACAACAAGACGGTGGAGCAGCATTACGCCGATACCGGCAAGACCGTGCCGATGAAACGCATGGGTGAATCGGAAGAAGTGGCCAACGTCATTGCCTTCCTCGCTTCCGATGCGGCGAGTTATGTCACCGGCTGCTGTATCAATGTCGACGGCGGCCTGTCCGGCGTGTTGTAAACGTCATCCCCGGCGGGCCTGTCCCGCCGGTTTTCTGAAGGTTTCTGGTTGAGCATCCCTGTGACGCCGCGCAACGTGATTGCAGCCTGGTGTTATTTCGCGGTGGTCGTGCTGGTGGTGGCGGCGGTCTGGCTGCCGGGCTATCCGGCGTGGATTACCGGCGCCATCGCCTGGGCCGCCTGCCTGCTGTTGCTGCTGCGCCTGCCGGCTCACCAGCTTTACATGGTGCTTTCGCTTGCAGGTATCGGCGTCATCGGTATTGCCTGGAGCATGACACGCGGCGCCAGCGGATTGATCGAAATGGCACTGACGCAGAACGTGCCGCTGTCGGGCATGCTGATCGCAGTTTCGTTTTTGCAATTGATCGCTGTCAGCAATGAGGCGGAGGCCGAGCCCCTTCAACGCGGCCGCGGCGCGCTGTTCAAAACCATGATCGGCGTGCATTTGTTCGGCGCGGTCATCAATTTTTCTGCGGTGGCAATTTTCGCCGACCGTCTCAGCGCGCGCAGCAAGCTCACCATGGAGCAGGCGATGGGGCTGTCGCAGGCGTTCATCGTCGGTGCGGCGTGGTCGCCGTTTTACGGCGCGATGGCTGCGGCTTTGACCGCAGCGCCCGGCGCCAGTCTGACGCAGCTGATTTTCTGGGGCATACCCGTGGCCGTGGCGGGCATCACCGTCACCTGGTTTACGCTGACCTCTGAACGTCACGGCGGTGCCCGCGATTTCGTCGGTTATCCGCTGCATCTTGAGGCCTTGTGGGTCCCGGCCGTTCTGGCAGTCAGCGTGCTGGCCATTCATGAATGGCAGCCGGCGTGGTCGGTGCTGGCCATTATTGCGGCGATGGCATCGCTGGTAACGGTGTTGACGCTGCTGGTGCGTACCGGCAGCAAAACCGGGCCCACGCTGCTGCGCCATATTCACAATCGCCTGCCCGGGATGAATGGCGAGTTGACGCTGTTTCTGGCGGCCGGCATTCTTTCGGCGGGCATGACCGGCGCGATTGATGTGCTGGATCTCGGCCTGCCGTTCTCGCAATTCGGCGCATTCGAGGCCAGCCTGGTGCTGATCGTGATGAACGTTTGCGCCTGGCTGGGTCTGCACCCGATCATTCTGGTGTCGGTGCTGGGGCCCTGGGTGATGCCGCTGCAGCCAGATCAAACCCTGCTGGCGATGACTTTCCTGATGAGCTGGGGTGTAGGCCTGACGGCCTGCCCGATGTCGAACACCATGCTGGCAATGGCGGGGCGTTACGGTTTGCCTTTCGGGCAATTGCTGGGGATGAACCGGCGGTTCAGCATCAAAATGACGGTGATTTGTATTGCGGTGATCTACGTCTATGCAGCACTAACCGGCGGGGTATGATTTTTAAAGGCGGCTGAGTATTTCAGCGCCTTTTGCCAGGGTTGTCTCTGATTTGGCGAAGCAGAAGCGCAGCACCCGATGTGCGGGCGGCTGACGATAAAACACCGACACCGGAATTGAAGCGACGCCATGCTCCCTGGTCAGCCGCACTGCCAGATCGGTATCCTTTTCATCGCTGATTGCATCATAGGCGAGATTCTGGAAAAAAGTGCCGCGCGAGGGCAGGGGCTTGAAGCGTGAGCCCTTGAGGCCTTCCAGGAAAAAATCCCGTTTCTTCTGATAAAACGCCCCGAGCTGCAGATAGGCGTCAGGGTTATTCATGAACTCGGCAAAAGCGTACTGGAAGGGGCCGTTGGCGACAAAGGCGTTGAACTGGTGCACCTTGCGGAATTCCGCCATCAATTCCTTCGGCGCGGCGACGTAACCCATTTTCCAGCCGGTGACGCTGTAGGTTTTGCCGAAGGACGACACCAGGAAGCTGCGTTCGGCGAGTCCGGGGAAACGCGTCACGCTCTGGTGCTGGTGGCCGTCAAAAATGATGTGTTCATAGACTTCGTCGCTGATCACCGCAATGTCGGTGCCGCGCAGCAGGCCTTCGAGCATGCGCATGTCTTCAGAGGACAGTACGGTTGCCGTCGGATTGTTCGGGGTATTGATGATCAGCAGTTTCGTCTTTGGCGTGATGGCGTTCTGCACCGCCTGCCAGTCGATGCTGTAGTCGGGGTAGCGCAGCTGCACATAGACCGGCACGCCGCCATGCACTTCCACGGCCGGGGCGTAACTGTCATAGGTCGGTTCAAACAGGATGACTTCATCGCCGGGGCGGATCATTGCGGCGACCGCGGTGTAGATGCCGTAGGTGGCGCCGGGCACCACGGTGATTTCCTGTTCGACGTCGTACCGGATGCCGTACAGCGATTCATTCTTTGCGGCAATGGCCTCGCGCAGCGGCGCAACGCCGGCCATCGGCGGATACTGGTTCAATCCGGCATTGATGTATTTGCTGACCAGCGCGCGCAGTTCCGGCGCGCAATCGAAATCCGGAAAACCCTGTGACAGGTTGATCGCATTGTGTTCGGCGGCGAGGCGTGACATCACCGTGAAAATGGTGGTGCCGACGCGGGGCAGCTTGGAGTTGATGGTGCCGTTGTAAGTGGGCATTTTTCGCTTCAGGAATCCGGATGACGAATTTTAGCTCAGTCGTTTCGCGAGACCGCCGTCTTCTGCGCGGCGAGGTAGCGGAGATCTTCAATGTAGTCCTGAACCCGGTGCGTCAGGTGGGTGCGTTGTTCGGCGGTGAGCATTTTGTCGACTGCGGCATAAAAATCGGCGCGTTTTTTCCATGCCTCATCAAAACTGCGTGCGAGATCCGGTGGCCGGCTGCGCTCCCAGTTGACCATCCAGTCGCGCAGGCGTTGGGTAAATGAATTGCGGTCCGTGTTGCGGGTTTCAAGCAGCGCCACGAATTCACGCTGGCGGCGCAGGCGTTCTTCATGACGCAATGCATCGGTCAGCGGTACCTGCTGCAGCAAGGAAATGACGCGCGTTTCCTGGCTGTCCGACAGCGGACCGACCCAGTCGCGAATTTGCGACAGGGTATTGCGCTGCTGGCGCTGCCGGCGCGCAGCCACCGATTCCTGCGTGCGGTTTTCCTTGAGGAACTTGTCGTTCATGCGAACAAATTCGCGGCGCAGGTGTTCGATTTGCGCATTGCTGAGTCCTGCCAGCAGTTCTGCAGCATCCGGCGCCGCACGATTGGCGATCACGGCATAGCGTGATTTCATGCCGTCGATGAGCCAGATCGTATCGGCTGCGGTCATGCCGCGTTGCGCACGGATTTTGGCTTCGCCCAGGAATTGCGTGTATTCCGGCAGTTGTTCGCGCCGGTGCCAGGCATGCAGGCGTTCAAAGCGTCGCGAGAAGTCATCTCGCTGAAGGGGTTCCAGGTCGAAGTATTCATGCGCCATCCATCCGGCCAGCGTGTCGAGTTGGCCGTAACCCACGCGCACCATGCTGCAGCCGGAAAACAGCAGCAATGCGATGAGGCAAAGGAGTGTGCGCAGTGTCAGTGGGGAAGCGGACATATCGGCCATGGTACGGAAAAACCGGGTCGTTGGTGCCTGTTGGTCTGCGGTGAACAGGATGCGCCGCCGGTATCGGCGGGTCTGCTACAGGTTGGAAAAATAGGCCGCCATTTTTTTGCGCATCGCGGCATCCGGCAGGCGTCCGGTGCAGGCGGCCATATTGTCCTCGATATGCGCGACGCGACCTGTGCCGGGAATGGCGCAGGTGACTGCGGGGTTGCTGATGATCCATTTCAGGAAAAACTGTGCCCAGCTGCTGCAGTCCATGTCGGCACACCAGGGCGGCAGCGGTTTGCCGCGCACCTTGCCGAATAATCCGGCTTGTGAGAACGGGCGGTTGATCAAGGTGGCCGTTCCCGAGTCGGCACAGGCCGGCAGCAGGCGCGCTTCGGCTTCCGGCTCATCCATTGAGTGGTTGATCTGGAGGAAATCGAAGTCACCGGTTTTGACCAGTTTTTCGAGCTCCGCATGAGTGCCGGCGTGGTAATGGGTTATGCCGAGATAACGGATGCGCCCGGCTTTTTTCCATTCACGCAGCACCGGCAGATGAATTCTGAGATCGAGCAGGTTATGCACCTGCATCAAATCAATGGTTTTGGTCTGCAGCAGCCGGAACGAGTCTTCCATCTGGCGAATGCCGGCTTCGCGTCCGGAGGTCCAGACCTTGGTGGCGATGAACAGTGAAGGCCTTGCATTCACTGCGGCTGAAAGCGCGCCGGTCGCAGCCTCGGCGTGGCCATACATGGGTGATGAATCGATGACCGAGCCACCCAGCGCGACAAAGCGCCGCAATACGTTTTGCAGTTCGGTGCCGGCGAGCTGCGCGGTGGGCACGTCAAAGACCTGGTAGGTGCCGAGGCCAATGGCGGGCAGGCGTTCACCGCTGCGCGGAATGGCGCGGGTGATCAGGCCTGCAGGTGCTGCCGGGGACTCAGTCACGGGGGCAAGCAGGGCGGCAGCGCCGGCCTGCAGCAGCAGGCGTCGTTTGCGGGAAGATCGGGTCATGGCCGGAGTCGCTCATGGGGATTGCGTTTGGGTTTGCAAAGAGTAGCCCAGATCCTGCATGCAGTGGCGCATCAGATCCTGTTCCAGGGCAAACCGTTCCGAGTCCGGCGATGCCGGCCTGACGGCCACGACACGGCCTTGCGGGTCGGTAACCATCTGCGAGGGTGCACGAATCGGTGCGCGTTGCAGCGCGGCTTCGCTGCGGGCCTGCGCCGTGCAGCGCGCCTGGTCGCGGGACAGGTCTTCCGGCGTCATTCCGGCCCTGTGCCATTCCAGAGGGGTGCAGCCGGCCAAAACCGTTGCCATCAATACAGCATTTCGCCAGCGGGTTTGATCAGGGTTGAGCATGAGCGCTTAGCGTAGCAGAATGGGGCGGGTTCACCCACCCGCAACAATTCCGGAGGCTCCCGTTGTCCGACTCATTGATCCGCGACGGCCTGGTCGTGTTCGCCAAGCGTGCCTGTGAAACCTGTGTGCTGATCGAAAATGAAATGCAGCGCGTTGCCCGTGAGCGAGGCGATTTCCGCATCGTGTCCCAGGATGATCCGCATTTTCCTGCGGGTGTTGCCACTGTGGTGGATGACCGCGAGCTCGACTGGTCGTGGAATAACAATATCGAATCCATGCCCACGCTGATTCATTTCAAGGGCGGGCGTGAAGTTGAGCGCGTGACCGGTTGGGACCGCGCCGGCTGGCAGCGCCTGACCGGTATCGCCGATCTGGGTGCGCATTTACCCGTACTGCGGCCCGGATGAGGATCCCGCTCACTCGAGCCCGGGGTGGCCGAGCGATTGGAAGCAAAACACAGCGGTGCGACCTGGCTGGCTGCGCGCAAGGTGGAATACGGCGGGAATATTGATCCGGTTGAGGTCTGTTTCGAGCGCGGATGGACCGATGGCCTTCCGGTAACGCCACCCACTGACGAGCGGGTGATCGCGATGCTCAAAGGCACTGCACGAAATCCGGACGAGATGGTTGGCTGCATTCCGCCCAACCTTGCCGAGTGCACGGTGGAAAAGGTGGCGATCAACGCGGTAATGGCCGGTTGCAAACCGGAATACATGCCGGTGCTGCTGGCGGCGATCGAGGCTGCGCTGGAGCCGCTGTTCACGCTGCACGGCGTGCTGGCCACCACGTATTTTTCAGCGCCGGTGATCATCGTCAACGGTCCCGTCGTCAAACGCATTGGCATGAACAGCGGCATCAATGCGCTGGGGCAGGGAAACCGCGCCAATGCCACCATCGGCCGCGCGCTGAACCTGATCGTACGCAATGTCGGCGGCGGTCGTCCGGGTGAGGTGGATCGTTCAACGCTGGGGGCGCCGAGCAAATTTACGCTGTGTTTTGCCGAAGATGAGTCCGATCCGGCCTGGCAGCCGCTGGCGCAGGCGCGCGGCATTGCGCCGGGAAAATCGGCCGTGACGCTGTTCCAGGGCCACGGCCCCGAGGCCTTTGTCGACCAGAAATCACGAACTCCCGAAGCGCTGACCAAATCACTGGCCATGTCGCTGGTGAAAATCGGTCATCCGAAACTGGTGCAGTCGGCGCGGGCGATTGTGGTGCTGTCGCCGGAGCATTACGGCATCTATCGCGACGCCGGCTGGGATCGTCCGCGCATCGAGCGCGCACTGTATGAGGCGACGATACGTCCCGGTGCCGAACTGGTGGCGGGCGCGGATGGCGTCGGTGAGGGCATACCCGCCAGCCGTGCCGGCGAGCAGGTGCCGAAGTTTCATGAAGATGCACTGATGGTAGTGCGTGCCGGCGGCGCTGCGGGGCTGTTCTCGGCGATCCTGCCGGGCTGGCTCGCCGGCCGCAGCAGAACCGAACTGCAACCCGTGACCAAGGAGATCATTGAATGAATACGATGAACTGGCTGCGCGATCCGACCGCGGAAACCGAAGCGGTGATGCGTGAGCGCCGCGTGCCGCCGCAGTCGCTCGACGGACTGACCCTAGGGCTGTTCGATATCGGCAAGACGCGCAGCGACGAATTCCTGAACCAGGTCGAAAAACGCATGGCCGAGCGTGGCATCAGCACCAAACGCTTCGGCAAGCCGACCAATGCCAAGGTGGCTTCGCGTGAAATCGTCGACAAGGTTGTCGATGAAGCCGATGTGGTATTGATCGGCTTGTCGGATTGAGGGTCATGCACGTCGTGCAGTCTGCACGACCTCATGACTTTCGATCAGCGCGGACTTCCCGGCGTGTCGATCGTTACCACGGAGTTTCGTGATGCGGTGGCCGTGCAGAGCCGGGCGCTGGGTTTCGAGCCGGCGGTGGTGTATGTTCCTCACCCGGTGCAGAACCGTACCGCGGATGAACTGGCTGCAGTCGCGGATGCCATCATCGACAAGGCGTTGGCGTGCCTGACAAAAAGTCAGTAATATTAATCAATAAAAACAAATATTTATGATTACCCGCCGATGGATATGTGCCATCGGTGATCCTGCAATCCAACACGGGAACAACAATGAAGATTCTGGTTTATGGCGCTGGCGCCATTGGCGGTTTTTTTGGCGGCCGGCTGACAGTCGCCGGTGAGGACGTGACGCTGGTCGCGCGTGGCGCGCAGTACGACGCAATGGCGACCCGCGGTCTGATCCTCGAAGGCCAGCGCAGCGGCATGCCGGATCCGATCAAGGTGCGCGTGTGCAGGCCGGGTGAGGAGAAGGGGCCCTATGACGTGGTGTTTGTCACCCTGAAGTCGCAGCAGATTGCGCCGGTGGCGCAGCACCTGCGCGGCCTTGTGGCGAAGGACGGCGTGATGGTGTTCCCGCAAAACGGCATACCGTGGTGGTATTTCCAGGGCGTGCCGTCGAAGTTCAAGGATGCGCAATTAAAAACGCTGGATCCCGACGGCGTGCTGATGCGTACTTTCGAGCCGCACATGATTATCGGCGGCACTGCGCTGAAACCGGCGGATCTGATCGCCCCGGGCCATATCCGTCTGCCCGATGCCGAAACCGATGCGCTGGTCATCGGCGAAATCGACAATCGTGTAACACCGCGCGTTCAGGCCATCGCCGACATGGCGACCCGCGCCGGCTGGACCGGCAAGGTCTCGAATGATGTGCGTTTGGTCAAATGGACCAAGCTGTTGTCGAATGCAGTATGGAATCCGCTGAGCGCAATCACGCAGTCGACAGCTCGCGAAATCGCCGAGTTCGACGGCTCCAAGCCGCTGGCGGTGGAGATGATGCGCGAAGTCATGGCGGTGGCCAATGCTGTCGGTACAAAAATGGATGTCGATGTGGAAGCGCGGGTGGCAGACTCTGCCAAACGTGCTTCTTTGCCGACTTCGACGCTGCAGGACGTGCGCGCCGGCCGTACGCTGGAGATGGACGCCATTATCAATGCGGTGCTTGAACTCGGTCAGATGACCGGCGTGCAAACGCCGTCTCTGGCGGTGGTCGCGGCCTGCGTCAACCTGCTGAATCGCCGCATCACTGATGACGGCGTGGTGATCCGGCCGGTTAAACGCGACTGAGTTTTTAAAGCAGCTTGTCGATATGCGCCGCCATCCGGCGGCGCAGTGCGGCATCCGGCAGCACGCCGCGGCCGGCATCAAGATTGTCGAGCATGTATTCGACCTTGTCGGTGCCGGGCATCACGGCATTCACTGCGGTGT